>JANMPX010000180.1:0-13974 GCA_031370085.1 Chloroflexota bacterium
TGCTCCCCGACGGCGATGGCTATGCACTCTGCGCGGACCTGCGGGCCGCCGGAACGTGGACGCCTGTCCTCTTCCTGACCGCGCGCGGAGCAGTCGAGGATCGCGTGCGCGGGCTTGACGTGGGCGGAGATGACTACGTCGTCAAACCCTTCGCCTTCGCCGAACTGCTCGCCAGGCTGCGCGCACTCGCGCGACGTGGTGCCGTCGAGCGGCCGGTCCAGCTGACCCTGGGCGATCTGGAGGTCGATCCTGTGGCGCACCGCGCCGTTGCCGGCGGTCGATCACTGGTGCTGACCGCTCGCGAATTCGCTCTCCTGGAGTTCTTCATGCGCCAGCCGGATTCGGTTCTCAGCCGCTCCACCATCCTGGAGCAGGTCTGGGACTGGGCATTCGATGGCTCGCCGCGGATCATTGACGTCTATGTGCGCACGCTTCGTGAGCAGCTCCGCGACGGCCGCGACCGTCCGCAGATCGAGACGATCCGCGGCGCGGGGTACGTCCTGCGCCCTCCAGTCACATCTCGAGGCACCGGTTCGGAGTGACAATCCGGACCCGGCTCTCACTGACCTATGCGGCCGCGGTGGCGGTTACGATCCTGGTGCTTGGAATCGTTATCTGGCTCCAAATGGGCGATGTCCTGCGCGCTGAGCTGGGACGACGAGTGGATCTGCGCCTGGCGGCTGTCCGGTCCGCACTCGAGAACGATCAACAGGCAGGATTGCAGGAGGGCGAGAACGACACCGCCGACGTGTGGGTGATCCTTTTCTCGGCCGATGGTTCTCGGATGGATGCGAGCTCCGGAGCTCCCGCCCTGCAAGCAGTGCCCTCGCCCACTAGTCCCATGACCATCGCCGGGCGGTCGATGATCGTGCGCACCGAGCGCAGCGCGACGGGGCTGACCCTGGTGGCGGGGGTCGGCGTCGAGCCGGTCGCGGCGGCGCAGGCCGCGCTCACAGAGTTGATCGGGCTCGCGGGCATCGTGTCTGTACTCGTCTCCGGACTGGGTGGCTGGTGGTTGGCGGGCCGCGCGCTCGCCCCGGTGGCCACCATGACGGCCGAAGCCGCTGCGATTTCGCAGGCCGATCTGGAGCGCCGACTTCAGGAACCGCGACCGCTCGACGAGCTCGGCGTGCTTGCCAGAACCCTGAATCGGATGCTGGATCGCGTCGCCGAGAGCGTCCGTCGGCATCGGTCCTTCCTGGCCGCCGCCTCGCATGACCTTCGGACGCCTCTGGCGGCGTTACAGGCCGAGCTTGAGCTCGCCGACGACCCTCGGGTGTCGCCTGCCGAGCTGCGCGGCGCGCTGCGAGCCGCACGAGGCGACGCGGCGCGGCTGGCGGACCTCGCCGACGATCTCCTGGAGCTCGTGGCAGCAGAGGCGGCAGGTCGCCCTCTGTTGCGGGCCCCGATCATCGTCAGCGAATTGATCGCGAGCGTCATGCGACGCCTGGGGCCGCTGGCGCGAGCGGCGGAGGTTGATCTCACGACAGATCCCAGCGACGAGGTCGTGAATCTCGACCGCGTCCGAGTAGAGCAGGCGATCGGCAATCTGTTGGCCAATGCCATTGCCCACGCACCCCAGGGCTCGGCCGTCGAACTTGTCGCCCGGGTCGGTTCTACCGGGGGAGCCCCGGTCCTCGAGGTTCAGGTCCTGGACCGCGGGCCGGGGGTCCCGCTCGAGGAGCGCGACGTCATCTTCGAGCCGTTCCACCAGGGAGTCGGCGCCCGAGACACCGGCTCCGGGCTCGGCCTCGCCACGGCGCGGGCGGCGGCCGAGGCCCACGGCGGACGAATCGGCGTGGAGGACCGGCCGGGTGGCGGTGCGCGATTCTGGCTCCATCTTCCAGCCTGAGCGACCCTTTTCCGGCGGTCCCTGCCACAATTACGACGATGCGATTGGATCCGGTCATCACCGCGGTCGATGCCCATGCCGGCGGCGAGCCCGGGCGGGTGATCATCGGCGGCGTCCATGACGTGCCGGGCGCGACGATGCTCGAGAAGCGCGACCACCTGGCGCAGCACGGAGATCGGCTTCGACGACTTATGCTCCGCGAGCCTCGCGGCTACCCCGCGCTCTGCGCCAACCTGGTCCTTCCCCCCACCGACCCAAAGGCCGATGCCGGCTTCGTCATCATGGAGCAGGCCGAATACCCGGCCATGAGCGGGTCCAACACGATCTGCACCGCCACCGTGCTCATCGCCGAAAGGCTGGTGCCAGTCAGCGAGCCGATCACCCAGCTCACGCTGGAGGCCCCCGCCGGCCTGATCCGGGTGCGAGCCCAGGTTAGAGATGGACGGGCCACCGCCATCACCTTCGAGAACGTGCCAGCGTTCGCCATCGAGCTGAACACGCCGGTCGAGGTGCCGGGGATCGGGCGGATCAAGGTCGACGTCGCCTGGGGCGGCATGTTCTTTGCCATCGTGGAGGCTTCCGCGCTTGGCCTGGAGCTAACCGCGGATGAAGGGCGCGATATCGTGCGCCTGGGCGAGATGGTGAAGGCGGCCGCGCGCGAGCAGATCCCGGTGGCCCATCCGGAGCACCCGGAGATGCGCGGCATCAGCATCGTTGAGCTGACCGCGCCGCCGACCCTGGCCGGCGCCCACGGCAAGAACACCGTGGTGGTGTCGTCCGGCACGCTGGATTGGGACCGGCCCGAGTCGTTCACCGGCGTGCTCGACCGATCCCCCTGCGGCACCGGCACCTGCGCCCGGATGGCCGTGCTGCACGCCCGCGGAAAGCTGGGCATCGGCGAGGACTACGTCCACGAGGGGATCCTGGGCACCGCCTGGACCGGGCGGCTGCTGCGCGAGACGACCGTGGGACCGTACCGCGCGGTCGTGCCGGAGCTGACCGGCAGCGCCTGGGTCACGGGCCGCACCGAGTTCGTGGTCGATCCCGACGACCCGTTCCCCGACGGCTTCACCGTCGGGGACCTGTGGGGCCTGACCGGCTAGGCGGCGATCTTCTCGGCCGCCTCGCGGACGTGCACCGCCAGCATCGAGAGCAGACCGGCCACTTCGGCACTGACCAATGGATCGGTAAGCCGCAGATCGGTGTCGAAGGCATTCGCGGCGCCAGGCACCGCGACCTGGGCGTCTATGACATCGGCGCCAGCCCGGCGCAGCGAGCGCTTGACCGACTCGATGCCACCGCGAGCCCCACTCGGGGTCGGCGAGGCACCCATCACCGCCACCGGCTTGCCGGCCACGGTGCGCGACGGCGGGCGTGAGGCCCAGTCGATGGCGTTCTTGAGAACGGCGCTGGTCCCATCGTTGTACTCCGGAGTTACAACCAGGATGGCATCGGCAGCAGCGATGGCGGCCCGCAGGGCGTGAACCGCCGCCGGCTCGCCCAGCGCCTCAATGTCGCCGTCGTAGAAGGGCAGCGCACCCAATTGGTCAAAGGGTGTGATCTGCGTGCCGGCCGGAGAAAACTCCGCGGCCGCGCGCAACAGGGCCCGGTTGTATGAATCGCGACGCAGGCTGCCGGCGAGGCCGAGGATGCGGAGCGGGGTAGTGGTCATTTGATTGACTCCTCAACTATCTGTCCCAAGATAGTTGCACAGTCAACATTCTGTGTCAAGCCCGCTGGCTATGAAAAGGTGGCCGCCGGGTTGGCGCAGTTCGTGCACGACGCCTTCGTGGCCAACGCCGCGCGCCAACGAACCATCCGCTGATGCGGTGACCCGCCGGCTCTCTGCTCTGCATGCGAGCACATGGACCGGAATGGCCAGTTCCTGGCCGAATCCTCAGCATTCGAGCAGACCGGCCGTGAATCGCCACTGAAATCAGTGAATCTCTGTCCGTACGCTCCGATGCCGAGCGCGCCGCTGGTGAGAGCTACGCCACCCAGGTCCAGCCGAGCCGCCGCAGTCCTTCGGCAATCAGCGCGGGCAGGATCGCGATGACCGCCACGATCCCCCACTCGCCAGCGTGCAAGGGCGATGCTCGGAAGGCGTCGGCGATCGGCGGGATGAAAGGGATCAGGGCCTGGATGGCGATCACCGCGACGCAGGTGACCGCCAGGAACGCATTCGCACGCAGCTTGAGGATCGAGCCCTCCAGGCTGCGGTTGGCATAGGCACGCACTACCTGGCCGATCACCAGTGCGGTATAGGCCAACCAGCGCACGTGATCGGCGCCGCCGGCATCCAGCTCGACGACGGCCAGCGTGGCGACCGCCGTGAAGCCGCCGGCCAGCACGATGCGGCCAAGCAGCAGGTTGGTGAGGAGCGGCTGATCACGAGGACGCGGCGGGCGGCGCATGGCATCGGGCTCCTCCGCCTCACGCTCGAAGGCGATCGAAGCGGCGAGGTCGATGAACAGCTCCAGCCACAGGATCTGCACCGGCAGCAGTGGCTGGCCGTATCCGGCGAGCGTCGCGATCAGGATGAATCCGAGCAGCGCGACGTGGGTCGAGACCAGAAAGACGAGCCCCTTGCGCACGTTCTCGACCATGCGACGGCCCTCGCGCAGGCCGTACATCAAGGTGGCGAACGAGTCGTCGCCGAGCACCAGGTCGGCTGCCTCGCGGGCGACCTGCGTGCCGCTGCCCATCGCCACCGCGACGTCGGCCCGGTGCAGCGCCGGCGCGTCGTTGACCCCGTCTCCGGTCACGGCCACCGTCCGGCCGGCGGCGCGCGCGGCGGTGACCAGGCGAAGCTTCTGCTCCGGCACGGCGCGGGCCACGATGCGCATCGCCGGCAGCTCGGCGGTGAGGCGGGCCTCGTCCCAGCCGTCGAGCTGCGCGCCGGTCACCACGTGATCGGTCTCCAGTCCGGCCGCCCGCGCCACCGAAGCGGCGGTATGCGGGTGATCGCCGGTGACGACGATGGTCTGGATGCCGGCCGCGGCCGCCATGCGCATCGCCTCCGGAATCTCCGGGCGCAGCTGGTCGGCAAAGACGAGGATCCCGCGCGGCTGCCACGGGCCGTCGGGCTCGCGGCGTGCGAGGAGCAGGAGACGGCCACCATCGGTCCCTTCGTCTCGGACGACCACGTGCCACGCATCGTGCTCGACCGGAGACAGGGTGTCGCAGAGCCCCAGCACCGCCTCCGGCGCTCCGAGCGCCAGCTCCTCGCCAGCGGTGCGGGTGCGAGAAAAGGGCAGCGCATCTGACGGCGCCTCCCCGCTCAGCAGCTCGGCGGGATCGAGAAGAGGCACCTCGCCGAGCGCGTCGCCGATGGCCAGCGCGAAGGAGCCGGGATGCGCGCCCGAAGCCACCCGCCAGGCATCGTCCTCGGCGCGCAGCGCCTCGTGGATGAGCGCCATGCGGGCCTGCCCCTCGATCGGTCCGTCCGGGGTCACCAGGCGCACCAGCGCCAAACGGTTGTGAGTCAGCGTGCCGGTCTTGTCGGTCAGGATCAGGTCGATCGCACCGAGCGTCTCCTGGGCATTCAGCCGCCGCACCAGCACCCCGCGCTTGAGGAGCCGATACGCCCCCAGCCCGAGCACCACGGCCAGCAGGATGGGAGGCTCCTCCGGGATGGCGGCGATCGCCGCGCTGATCCCAGCCAGCAGGTTCGCGCCGGCGGGCTGGCCACGCACGAAGCCCAGGCCCACGGTGATCGCGATCAGGCCGATGGCGACCACCAGCAGGATGCGCACCAGACGATCAAGCTCGCGCTGCAGCGGCGATCGACGCCGCTCCAGGACCGCGAGGCTGCCGGCGATCGCGCCGATCTCGGTCGCCGCTCCGACGGCGACCACCAGGCCGAGGCCGCGTCCGCCGACCACGCTGGTCCCCGCGTGGGCGATGCTGCGGCGGTCGGCGAGCACCGCATCCGTGGCATCGGGGAGCACCGATGCGGCCTCGGGCAGGGACTCTCCGGTCAGGGCGCTGCGGTCGAGCAGGAGGCCGTCCGTCTCCACCAGGCGCAGGTCGGCCGGTACCACGTCGCCGGTGCGCAGCAGCACGATGTCACCGGGGACCAGCTCCACCGACGGAATGTCTCGGGCCTGGCCGTCACGCCTGACGCGAGCGACCGGAGTGCTGGCGTCGCGCAGCGCTTCAAGGGCACGCTCTGCGCGGTACTCGGTGATCACGTCGGCCGCCACGATCGGAATGAGGCCGAACATCACGAGCAGGCCGTCACGCACCTCGTTGAGCACGACGGCCAGGGCGCCGGAGCCAAGCAGCAGGAGAATGAACGGTTGGCTGGCTGCACCCCAGATCATCCGCCACACTGACGGCGCCGCGTGCCGGCTCAGCTCATTGGCTCCCGACTCCGCCAGGCGGCGTCGTGCCTCGGCATCGGCCAGGCCTGAGCCCGGCTGGACGCCGAAAACGGCGGCAACGGCCGCCGCATCGGTCGCGTGGGGCGGCGGGGTGGAGGTCACCGCCCCATCATCGTTCATTGGGTCCCTCGATCAGATGCGGCCCCTCGGCACGGTGTACCAGTAGGTCTTGTTGAACACGATCTTGCCGAGATGCCAGAAGCGATTCGGCTTGGGTGGCTTCGGCGGGTGGTCATAGTCGAACTGCAGCATGGTTCCCTTGCCGTCGCCGACTTCGAAGAAGCACATCACCTTGCCCGCGTAATTGGCCGCCTTGCCTGCCGGCTCGCGACCCTCGAGGGTGGCGGTGATACGCTCGGCAACCACCGGCGCCTCGAAGTGCGCGGTCGAGCCCGCCTTGGAGAGCGGCAGATCGGTGGCGTCGCCGAGGGCGTACATGTTCGGCCGTCCGCCGACCAGCAGGGTGTGGTGGTCGGTCGGCAGCCAGCCGCTGGCGGGGGCCAGCCCCGAGTCGATGACGAGCTTCGCGCCGCGGTGCGGCGGGACCAGGATCAGCAGGTCGTAGGCCAGCTCCTCGCCCTCGAGGCTCTGGACGACCTTGCGCGCCGGGTCGATCGACTCGACGTTGAAGAAGGTGTGCAGCTCGATCCCCTTCTCGGCCAGGATCGGGGTGGCCATCTCCGAGACGCTCTCGATGGTGAAGGCTCGCCCGATCGGGCTGCAGTAGTGCATCTCGCTCTTCTCGCGGAGTCCTCGCTCGCGGAGCTCCGACTCGATCAGGAAGGCGACCTCCAGCGGTGCCGGCGGGCACTTGTACGGCATCCCCGCGATCCCGATCACGATCCGGCCGCCGGTGAACGCGTCGAGCGCGGCTCGCAGCTTCAACGCGGCGGCTGGGTTGTAGAAGTGGTGCGCCTCTTCGGCAAAGTGCGGGATCTCCTCCGGCACGATCCGCGAACCGGTGGCGATGACCAGCTGGTCGTAGCCGATGTTGGTGCCGTCCTCCATCTCGACGCGCTGGTTGGCCTCGTCGATCTTGAGGGCACGTGCCACGGTCAGCAGGACCCGGTCATCGAGCAGGCTGCGCTCGGGCCGCGACAGCTTCTCGGCGCGCTCGCCACCCATGGCGATGTACATGAAGCCGGGCTGGTAGACATGCTCGCCCTTCTCATCGACCAGGGTCACGCTCGCCAGGTGGCGATCGATCTGGTCGCGCAGCTTGCGCACCAGCAGGTTGGCGACCAGCGTTCCCCCGACGCCGCCGCCCAGGATCACGACCCGATGCATTGTCATGGCTATCGCAGCTTCTCGACGACAATCTCGTTGTGGCCCTCGCGAGCCTCGAGGCTGACCAGTCGGTGGCCGGCCTTCTCGACCCACTTGGGGATGTCCAGCTTGGAACCGGCGTCGCTCGAGAGGACGGCGATCACGTCGCCGACCTGGCCCTCGCGGATGGCACGGATGAGCTCCATCAGCGGTCCGGGGCAGTAGCTGCCGCGGGCGTCGACGGTCCGGGTGATCGGGGTGGTCTGGGTCTGCATCGTGTTTCCGTCCTTCTCGATGCTCTAGATGAAGAGGCCGGCGTCGGCGTTGGTCATCAGCTCGAGGGCGGTCGCGGCGCCCACGGCCGGCTCCACGCCGTCGATCAGCTGGTCGGCGGTGATGCCCATCATGTCCATCGTCATCTGGCACGGGATCAGGCGCACGCCCAATGCCTGCGCCATCTCGAGCAGCTCACGTGGCTCGGCGACGCCGTACTGCTTGGCGAGCTTCTTCATCATCCAGGGGCCCATGCCCGCAAAGTTGAGCTTGCTCAGCTTGGCGTGGTCGATGCCCGGCCGGTTCATCATCGCCAGCATCTTCTGCATCCAGTTGGTGCCGGTGACGCGAACCTCGGGGCGGACGAGCGCGAAGAGCCCCCAGAAGGTGAAGAAGATCGACACCTTCATCTCGCCCGCCGCGGCGGTGCTGGCCAGGATGGTGGTCGCCCAGGTGCGCTCCAGGTCGCCGCTCTCAGCGAAGATCACGAGCTCCTTTGTCTTGACGGCGCCCTCTGCGACCGGATCGTCAAGTCCCTCGACGAGCGCGGTCGGCAGTTCCGGGCGGGCAATGGTTGCAGTCATCTCGCGCCTCACTTCTTGCGCAGTACGTAGCGAAAGACCTTGCCGTCGACCGATGTCTCGACCAGCTCGTGGCCGGTCGTCTTCGACCAGGCGGTGAAGTCCTTGGTGGATCCCGGATCGGTAGCGAGCACCTCGATCAGCTGCCCGGAGGCCAGCTCCCTGATGGCCAGCGCCGTCTTGACGATCGGCAACGGGCAGGAGAGGCCACGGGCGTCGAGGGTTGTCGCGATGGGGGTAGTAACGGTCATCGGTCTGTCCCTTCAAACATTCAGATGAAGACGACCTGTCCGTCGCCGGCGGCAAGCCAGAAGGCAGTGACGCCCTCCACGCCGTCGACCAGCGGGTCGAGGTCGGATTCGGTGATGTGCAGCAGGTCCATCGAGAGCGAGCAGGCCTGGATGTCGACCTCGCCGAGCTCCTTGACCTGTCGCAGCGTCTCGTGCCACGGGGCCTGGCCTGCGGTCGCCAGCGCCTTCACCGCGGCCTGCCCCGCGGTCCCGGCCTCCGGGGCGAGTCCGTGGTCCGCGCCGATCCGGTCGGCGCGGAAGGCATCGAGGGCCCAGTACTGCAGGAAGAGGTGCACCGGGCGTCCGATCGCCGCCGCGCCGGCGGCCATCACCGCAGCGGAGGTCAGCTTGTCATCGGTGCCGGAAAAGAGAACGAGCGAGAGGGTCTGATCCATCTTGTTCCTACCTGTGTCCGTGCCCGGCGGCTGCCGGGATGGGAGCGGCTGAGCCCCGCGTCGAAAGATCGGCGAGGCGAACCAGGCGCCGTTGCAGCGCTGCGCGCATGAGGCCGCAGGCGCGAATGATGTCGGGATCGGCGAGGCGGTAGCGGATCTCGCGACCGGAGCGCTCTGCGTCCACCACGCCCGCGGTGCGCATCAGCGCCAGGTGCTGCGAGACGTTCGGCTGGGCCATCCCCAGCTGCTCGGCGAGGTGGCCGACAGTCATCGGGCCTTCCGCCAGCAGGTGCGCCATCTCCAGCCGGCGCGGATGCGCCAGCGTCTTGAGGACCTCTGCCTGCAGCTCGTAGATCGGTTCCATGGCTGAAGAATGCGACTCATGCGCATCTGTGCATAAGTGCCGGCAGGACCCTCCCTACGGGCCAACCGGCACGCTCCAGACGGGACGATCAGTCCCGTTCAGGCGATGGATGTCTCAGCGTAGCCCGGCCAGCTCCTGGAGCGTGCGCCAGTTGGCAAGCCGGTCCTGCTGGGTCGCCTCGATCTCCTCTGTCGGGGCCCCGTCGCCTCTGAAGTGTGGGGCAAAACGGCCCTCGGTCCGCGCGAAGGCCAGGAAGTCCTGGACCGTGCCGTCGGGCGCGGTGAACCAGTCCTCCCGGGGGGCGGGATTCCCCTGCAGGCTGAGTCGCTCGGCGATCGTCTCTCCCTTGCGCGGGTCATAGGTGAAGAGCGGGAAGGCGCGCGACGTGGCGGCCAGCTTCGCCTGCGCCGTGGAGGCATCGTCGGCGATGCCGTGCTCGGGCTGGCACGGGGTATAGGCGATCACCACGGCGGGGCCGGGGTACTCGTTGGCCTCCATGATCGCCCGGTAGAAGTGGTTGATGTGGGCAGGAGTGGTCTGGGCGACGTACACCTCCCCGTGCCCGATCAGGATCCGCCCAAGCTCCTTGCGCCGCTCCGGGCGACCGTGCAGCTCACGCCCGTAGGCCGACAGCTTGGTCACCTGCCCGCCGAAACTGGCGGTCGACGCCTGTCCGCCGGTGTTCGAATAGACCTGGGTGTCGAGGACCAGGACCTTGATGTCAGCTCCGGCGGCAACCATCCGCGAGAGCGACTGGAAGCCGATGTCGTACATGGCGCCGTCGCCGCCGATGACCCAGATCCGGCGCTCGGGGTGGCCGGCCTGGTCCCAGCGCGCGCGGATGCCGAGGGCGTCAGCCGGGCCATTCTCGAAGAGCGAATTGGTCCACGGCACCAGGAACGGATTGTATGGATAGGTGCTGCCGTAGACAGTGTTGCAGCCGGTGGCGGCCACGATCCCCATCGACTCCGGCCCGTGGATCTGACGGGTGGCGGCGACCAGCATGCGAACGGCGGTCGCCTCGCCACAGCCGGCGCAGCTGCCTGCGCCTCCGACATAGCCGAACGCATGCTCGCCGAGCATCAGGTCGGCCAGCGCCTTGTCCGAGCGGTAGGCCTCCGGAGTGGGAGGCAGAGCGCGGAAGAGCGCCATGTCGCGGGCGTGGCGGTCCAGGGTCGACTCGCCGCTCTCCTCCTGGGCGACCTTGGTCTGCATCGCGAGCGCGTCGTAGCCGAGCGCGTGGCAGACCTCGACGCATTCGGCGCAACCCTTGCAGTGGACCGGGTCGACGAAGATGCCGAAGCGTGCGGGCTCCAGGCCGCGCTTGGCGGGGAGATCGGCGTATTTGGTGGTTCGGCTGAAATGGCCCGCGGCTGTTGCCGCCGCCAGGGCGGGGTCGGGCTGCCGGCTGGCAAAGCCGGCGAGGAGGTCGTCGAGCTGTGATTCGGGAAGCGCGACACCCAGGATCGCGCTGTCCGGACAGGCGTTCACGCAGGTCATGCAGCCCACGCATCGGGCCGCGTCGAACTCGGGGATCTGGAGCGCGAGGTGGCTGAAGTCGCGAATCGCGGCGGTGCCGGGGGGAATGATGCTGCGCGCCACACCGGCATCGGCCGGCAGCTCCGCGTCGGCGGTGCCCCGCAGATAGGCCGGCACGATGCCACGGTTGAAGTCGTCCACGTATTCGTGTACGTCGAACAGGGGAAGGGTGGTCACCACGCGCGAGGCGTGGACCTCCTTCGCCTCGCCGGGATCCTTGACCAGCTCAGTGGTCATCAGCAGCTTCCAGCAGGTCGGCCAGTGCGCGAACCAGGTCGGTGGTCGAGATCACGCCGACCGGGTGCTTGCCATCGGGTGCCACCACCACCAGGCGGTGGACGTGGTGCTGCTCCATCATCCGCGCGGCGGTGAGCAGCGTTTCATCGAGCCGGATGGTCAGTGCCGGAGACGTCATCAGATGCCTGGCCGCCAGTCCGGGGAACGACTCGATGGCCCTCCCCGATGCGTATGCGCGGACGAGGTCGGTCTGGCTGATCACCCCCAGCAGACGACCGACGCGATCGACCACCGGCAGGCCACTCACTCCCCGCTCGCTCATCAGGCGCTCGACCTCGGCGACGGGACGATCGGCCGCGATGGTGATCGGCTCGATGCTCATCAGCTCGCCAACGGTGGGACCGGTGGTATGGGTCATGGTCATGGAAGGGCCTCCTCGAGCAGCAAGGGAGTTGAAGTAGCAGGCAGCTGAGCGGCAAATTGGGCATGAGCCACGTCGAGCGCCGCGGTAACGTCGATCACCTGGTCATGCGCCTCGGCGATGACCGCCAAATTGGCCTCCACCACGGCGCTTCCCCGCTTGCCGAAAAATCGATCGAGGCGTGGCCGGACCGCATCCAGCAGCGCTTCGCGGGCAAGGCCGGCGTCGCTGGCGAACGGGGCCAGGCGCAGGAAGACCCCGACCAGGGCAACACCCTGCATGCGAACCTCGAGGTCGGGAGTCGGGGCATGGGCGCGGGCCAGCGACGCGGTGTCCAGAGCGGCAACGCGGATCCGGCGCCGCAGGATCTCCGTCCGAGCGGAAGCGGGGATCGATCCCCAGATCGCCTCGGGCTCGGTCAGTGCTGTCTGCAGAAAGAGGGTCCCGCCGTCGACAAGACCGTGCAGCGGAGCTCCGTGGCGGAATGCCGAGGCGTCGTGGACCGGCACGAAGTCGACGTCCTGCAGCTCGGCGTGCTGGCGAATCGGCTCCTTGGCGATGGTGAGGTAGTAGGTGGTCGGCAAGCCCTTCTTCTCCGAGCCGTAGCGCGGATAGGCCTGCACGTATCGCCCGAAGAGGTCGGCCACGACGGTCGCGATCAGCTTGTTGGTGGTCACCGATCCGAAGCCACCGACCGAGTGGCCGCGCAGGCTGTAAGCGCCCGCGGGACGGAGGTCGAGCGGCACCGGCAGCAGGGCGTCGGGGTGTGCCACGCCGAGTACCGCGCGCGGCAGACGGCGCGTGGCTTCGGGATCGGCTAGCCAGTCGAAGACGGCGGCCAGGTCGCCGGCCGCCACGTCACGCGACCCGAGACCGGCCGAGGCGGATACGACCCGCGGCATCGGCGCGCCATCGGCTGCGGCGTCGGCGAGCGCCGATTTCAACTCACGGGCCAGCGGATTGTCCGCGGCGCCCGGCTCATCAGTGCGCTCCACCACGCCCACCGCACGCACGTCGCGGAGTACGGCGGCCAGCTCCGCCGACGGGAACGGCCGGAAAGCCGTGACCGCCAGGCAGCCGACGCGACGTCCCTGCCGGCGCAGGTGGTCGACCACGCTGATGGCGGTGTCGGCGATGGTGCCCATCGAGACCAGGACCTCGTCAGCGTCCTCGCAGCGATAGGGCTGCACGGCCCCGTAGGGCCGCCCGGTGAGTCTTTCCCAGTCGACGAATGCCTGGGCAATCGCCTCCGCCTGGCGCGCAATGAAGGCGCGTTGCGCGACACGCCCCTTCATGTAGCTGTCCTGGTTGGCGACCACCCCGGTCATCAGGGCCTGCGCCGGATCGAACAGATCGAGCAGGCGCGCCCGCGGATCGCCAACGAACTCGGCCAGCAGCTCATCCTCGGGCAGAACCACGTTCTCGAGGGTGTGCGTGGTCAGGAATCCGTCCTGGCAGACCAGGATCGGCGTCTCGCTCTCCTCCGCTGCGCGCCGCGCAATGGCGGTGAGATCAGCCGCCTCCTGCGCGTTGCGTGCGAACAGGATCCCCCAGCCACAGTCGGCCACACCCATCACATCGTCGTGACCGGCGTGAATGTTGAGCGCCTGGCTGCTCAAGGCTCGTGCGCCGACGTGGAAGACGGCTGGCAGCCGCTTGCCGGCGATGACGTACAGGACCTCTTTCATCAGGATCAGGCCCTGCCCGGCCGTGAAATTGGTCACCCGCCCACCGGCCAGCGCGAACCCCTCCGCGGCCGATGCCGAGCTGTGCTCGGACTCAGGCTCAAGAAAGCGCAGCGGCGTCCCCCACAGGTTCACCTTGCCATCGGCCACTGCCGCCTGGAAGAGGGCCGCCATGGTGGTCGACGGGGTGATCGGGTAGGCGCAGGCGGCTTCGCTGATCCGGGTCTCGACGTGGGCGATCGCCTCCGAGCCGTCGACGATGGCGGGCAGCCCGGGATATCGGGGCGGGGAGGCTGCGCGCCCCGCGCCCCGCGAAACCCGGCTGCGGGTGCTGGTGCGCATGATGTCAGCCTGAGCGGCGGCCCGTTCATTGCCGAGAGACGATCGGCCCACAAGGAGGTGCCGTTCGGCACGTCCTGCCAAGATGGCTCCGCCCGGATAGTGAACGCAGCGAGCGACGACGCTCGTTCGAAGAGGCAATTCAGGAGAGGCAGGATATGAAGACTCATCGCGCCATGGCCGCGGTATTCGCTGGCCTGGCACTCACCCTGGCAGCGTGCAGCACGACTGCATCGCCGCCCGCGTCTGGCACAACCATCACCGGCACGCTGACCGAGTACAAGATCGCGCTGAGCGCAGCGACTGCGCCGGCCGGCGAGATCACGTTCAACGTGACGAACTCCGGC
>JANMPX010000027.1:0-3506 GCA_031370085.1 Chloroflexota bacterium
CGGCGGCTGCGGCCTCCGGTTCGCGGTCTCCGGCCAATGCGCCCCACTCCAGCCCGGTGAGCGCCTCTTCGAGGAGATGACCTGCCTGCCGGCGCAGCTCCAGCGCCTGTCGGTACCCGACCCTCGCCTCGTCCCAGCGCCCCTCGCGGGCCGCCAGGCCGCCCTCGGCGTGGGCGATGGCAGCGATGCTCAGCCTGGCGCGCAATGGGCTGGCGCGCAGGGTTTTCAGGGCCTGGAGCAGATCTTCCTGGAGGTCGCCCGCGATGGCGGCGTGCGCGGCAAGGGCCGCTCCGTCGGTTGCAGCATTGAAGTCAGTAGACGCGGTGAGCCCATTGCGCGCCGCGGAGGCCCACTCGCCGCGCCAGAGGGCGCGAAAGGCATCGGAGAAGGCCAGGGCGCCGGTCACCGAGAGGCTGTCCAGGGTCGCCGCGGCGACCTCAGCCTTCGCCTGCTCCGCGTCGGCAACTTCCTCGTCGCCGCGAAGCGCTGCCAGTTGGCTTCGGATGCCGGCGAATGTCATCTGCGCATATGGAATCAGCGTCCCGGCCTCTTCAAAGGTCTCGATCTGCTCCAACCACGCCCCCCAATCGCCGGTGTTGATTGAAAAGGTGGCCAGCGCCATGACGAAGTACTGCGTGAGTGCACCGCTGCCGAAGCGAACGGCAAGCTCGAGTCCCTCCCGCCCGAGGGCGGCTCCTTCCTTCAGGTCGTCGTCGCCCAGGACAAGGAGCAGATTGTTGCGGGCGCGCAGCGCTGGGCTGATCAGTCCCCGCCGATCCGCAACCGCGATCGCGCCCCGCAGCGCCGCCTCCGCTTCGACGACGCGTCCCATCATCTGCAGGGCCGACCCCTTGTTGATGAGCGCCTCGAGGATGGGCAGCACCAGGTGGTGTTGGGCGCCGAGGTCGAAAGCACGGTCCGCGGTGGCCACCGCATCCTTGCTTCGTCCGGTCAGCATGTAGACCCGCGACAGCTCGGCGAGGGCGGCTGCGTACTCGGCCGAATCGGCGATGGAGGCGGCCTCCGCGATCGCCGCCTCGAGGGTTGCGATCGCCAGCGATTCAGTCCTGGTGCTCGTCTGGTGGCGACCGAGCCAGGTTGCGGCAGTAAGCGCGCCATGCTCGTCGCCGAGAGTGCGATAAAGTTCATGGGCGGCCGCGGCATGCTTCAGGGCACTGTCCCGGTCCGCGATCTCGCCCGACTCTGAGGCGCGGAGGTGCAGCAGGGCTTGATCAGCCGGATCTGACGTCACCGTAAGTGCCTGCTCCAGGTAGCCGATCGCCTGCTGGTGGGAATGGAGCGCTGCAGCACGCTCGGCTGCTGCCTGAAGGGTGATGCGCGCCTGTGCCGCCAGGGCATCGGCCTCCGCTCCCGGGCGCGATGCCTGGTGGGCCAGCAGGTAGTGGCTTGCCAGCACCCCGGCCGTCTCCTCGTCGCCTTGGCCCTCCAGGTAGCGAGCCGCCGCAAGGTGTCGGGCGCGGCGATCGGGCTTTGCAAGGGAGGCGTAGGCGACCTCGCGAACGACGGCCTGCACGAACTGGTACTGCCCACGCTCCGGGGATCGCGGGTCGACCTCGACGATCAGCAGCTGGCGGAGGACGAGCCGCTCCAGTGGTTCGGCCAGCGTGGCTGAGTCCACGCCTGCCACGGCGGCCAGCGCTTCGACCGTGAAGCTCTGGCCCAGCACCGATGCGTCTTGCAGCAGCGCCCGGTCCTCCGGTCGGTTCGCATCCAGGCGCGAGGCGATGAGGGCCTGCAACGTGTCCGCCACGGCCAGCGCGGGGAGATCTCCTTCGCCGGAGAGGCGGTAGCCGCCTTCCTCCGCGACCACCTGCTTTTGGTCGAGGAGCATGCGAACCGTCTCGACGGCATACAGCGGGATCCCCTCCGCCCGCTCGACGATCTGCTTTAGCGCCGGCGGGGGTAGCCCTGGCACCAGTCCCTCCAGCAGGGCTCGCATCTCCACATCGGAGAGCGGCTCCAGCGTGATCCGGGTCGCGCTGCGGACGCTGCTGCCGAAGTCGGGGCGGCGTTCGAGGAGCTCGGGCCGCGCCTGCGCAATCACCAGGATCGGCGAGGTGCGAGCCCAGCGCAGCAGGTCCTCGATGAAGTCGAGCATCCCCTGGTCGGCCCACTGCAGATCGGTGAAGACCATCACGGCCGGGGCGATCGCGGCGATCCGCTCGAACAGGGTGCGCCACGCCGAGAAAAGCTCCTCGCGGCCCTCGCTGGGCAGCTCCTCCAGCCCCAGCAGGCCCGCGATGCGCGGCTCGATCCAGCGTCGCTCATCGGCATCGGTGATGAATTCGTCCAGCATCGCCACCAGCTTGGGGCGGGCGGTGGCGTTGTCATCGGCCTCGGAAATGCCGGCCCTACGGCGCACCATCTCGACGAGGGCCCAGTAGCTGATCCCCTCGCCGTAGGCCGGTGAGCGACCCTCCAGCCAATAGGCGCTGTCGATCACCCCATCGAGGTACTTCTCGAACTCCCAGGTGAGCCGGCTCTTGCCGATCCCCGCCTGGCCGATGACCGTCGCCAGCCGCGACTTTCCCTCGCGCTGCGTGGCGTCGAAGAGGTCCTTGAGGAGGCGCAGCTCCTCGTCGCGCCCGACGAACGGCGGCTCGAGGCCTGCGGTCCGGCCCGATCCGCCGCGGCGCGCCACCACGGCGACGGCTCGCCAGGCCGGCACCGGGGTCGCCTTGCCCTTGAGGGCGTGCTCGCCCGCCGGCTCGAACGCGATCGCCGTCGATGCGGCCCGGTAGGTTGCCTCTCCCACCAGCACCGTGCCCGGTGCGGCAACCGATTGCAGGCGGCTGGCGGTGTTAACCAGGTCCCCGGCGACCATCCCCTGGTTGGTCGCCCCCAGCGTGACCGCCGCTTCCCCGGTCAACACCCCGGCGCGCGCCTGGATCTGCGCCACCCCCTCGTCGAGGGACGGCACGGCGCCCACAAGCTCGAGCGCGGCGCGCACTGCTCGTTCGGCGTCGTCCTCGTGCGCCACCGGCGCTCCCCAAACCGCCATCACCGCGTCGCCGATGAACTTCTCGACCGTCCCGCCATGCCGCTCGATGGTGTCCCGCGCCACGTCGAAGTAGCGGGTCAGGAGCTCCCGCGTCTCCTCCGCATCACGGCCCTCGGAGAAGGTGGTGAAGCCGACCAGGTCGGCGAAAAGGACCGAGACCAGGCGCCGCTCGGCGGTCGCCTCAGGCAACGGGGGAGCGGCACCGGTTGCTGCCGCCACGCCGGCGCCGTCGCCGCCGCCTGCCAGCGTGCCGCCGCATTCACCACAGAACTTGGTTCCTGCCGGGTTGATCGTCCCGCAAGCCGCGCAGCTCACCCCGAGCCTATTCCCGCACTCGCTGCAGAACTTGCGCCCTGCCTCGTTGAGCGTGCCGCAGCTTGCGCAGGTGACCGCACCAGGTTCCATTGGGAGACCTTACCGAAAGTGAGCCACTAGTGTAAGGGCCGCCGTCTGATTCGCCGCGTCGCGGGGCGGACGTGAACGC
>JANMPX010000262.1:0-1608 GCA_031370085.1 Chloroflexota bacterium
CAGCGCCGGTGCGCAGGTCGAAGCAGCCGCCGTGCCAAGCACAGACCAGCACCTCGTCGCGCGGGTCGAATCCCGCCTCCGACAGGGGGAAGTCCTTGTGCGAGCAGTTGTTCTGCACCGCGAAGAATTCGCCGGCATGGCGCACCAGGACAACCGGTCGGCCATCGATCTCGACCGGGATCAGCTCCCCGTCGCGCAGCTCGCTCGCTGGTAGCACGCGGGCGTAGCGCACGGCACGGCCCGCGGGCAATGCAAGGTCGGTCACGGCCGGGCCTACAGCGGCCGGGCGAATGCCAGCAGGCGCGGCTCGGTCATGTCCTCGATCGACCAGCGCAGGCCCTCGCGCCCGATCCCGCTGTCCTTCACCCCGCCGTAGGGCATCGCATCGGTGCGCCAGGTCGGGACGTCGTTGACGATCACCCCGCCGACCTCCAGCTCGTCGTGAGCGCGCAGGGTGCGCTCCAGGTCGTTGGTGAAGACGCCGCACTGCAGGCCGAACTGGCTGTCGTTGAGCTCGGCCAGCGCGGCGCTGAAGTCAGGCACGGCGAACAGGTTGACGACCGGGGCGAAGACCTCCTCGCCGCACACGCGCGCGTCCTTCGGCACGTCGACAAGGACGGTCGGCGGATAGAAGAGCCCATCGGGCTGCCCGCCGGTCAGGGCCCGTGCGCCGCGTGCCAGCGCCTCGCCGACCCACTCATGGGTTCGGGCGACGGCCCTGGCGTCGACCATCGGACCGAGATCGGTGGCCGGATCGAGCGGATTCCCCATCCGCAGCTGGCGCACCTTCTCGACGAACCGCCGCTCGAACTCCGGATAAATCGATTCGACCACGTAAATCCGCTGCACGCTGATGCAGACCTGCCCCGAGTAGGCGAACGATCCGAAGGCGAGCCGCGCCACCGCCCAGTCGAGGTCAGCGGTCTCATCGACGATCGCCCCCGCGTTGCCGCCGAGCTCCAGCACGACCTTCTTCTTGCCGGCATCGGCCTTCATCTTCCAGCCGACCGATGGCGATCCGGTGAAGCTGAGCAGCTTGAACCGGTCGTCGGCGACCATGCGGTCGCCGGTCGGGCGGTCCATCGGCAGGATGCTGACCGCTCCGGCGGGCAGGCTCGTCTCGGCGATGTACTCGGCGACGCGCAACATCACCAGCGGGTCCTTGCTCGGCGGCTTGAGGACGATGCTGCAGCCGGCGGCGATCGCCGGCGCCACCTTGTGTGCGGCAAGGTTGAGCGGGAAGTTGAACGGACTGATCCCCGCCACCGGCCCGATCGGGTAGCGACGCACGATGCCGCTGCGCCCGCGGTTGGCGGCGGTCCAATCGAGCGGGAGCCACTCCCCGTTGATGCGCAGCGCCTCCTCGGCAGCGGTGCGGAAGGTGAGCGCAGCGCGGGCCACCTCGCCCCGCGCGTCACGGATCGGCTTGCCGGATTCGCGGGTGAGCAGCTCGGCCAGCTCATCGGCCTCCTGGCTGATCCGGTCGGCAACGTGCGCCAGCGCGTCGCGGCGTTCGTAACTGGCCAGCCGGCGGGTCGCGGGGAAGGCCTCGACCGCTGCCTGGGTGGCGCGCTCCAGCTCCTGGGGGCCCGCCTGCCAGGTGGTCGC
>JANMPX010000026.1:0-4907 GCA_031370085.1 Chloroflexota bacterium
GTACAGCCACGCGCTGATCTGCCCCGCGGGGCGGTCGAGCTCCAGCTGCTCGAGGGCGCGCATGAAGACCTGGGCGGTCAGATCCTCGGCGTCGGGCCGGTTTCCCACTCGGGCATACACGAACCGATGGATCGGCACGACATGGGTGTCGTAGATCTCCTCGAAGCGTCCGGGAACTTGCGCCATCGCCCCTCCTACGCGGCCGGTTACGCGGCCACGCGCTCAGGCGGGCTCGCGCGGTCGGAGAGGGGCCAGCAGGGCGGCGATCTCCTCGAGAAAGATCGCGTCGGTCTGGTCATAGGCTGCCAGGTCAGACCCGTCGATATCGATCTCGCCGACCACCTGGCCATCGCCGAAGATCGGCACCACGATCTCGCTCTGTGTCGTGCTGAAGCAGGCGAGGTAGCGCGGATCGGCGTTCACGTCGGGCACGATCTCGGTAAGGCCCGATGCGGCCGCGGCGCCGCAGATCCCCACTCCGATCGGGATGCGCACGTGATCGGTCGCTTCCGGTCCGGTCCATGGCCCGAGCAGCAGGTCCGCGCCGGAGGGATCGACCCAGTAGATGCCGACCCAGTCGTAGTGGCTGAAGCGATCGTGCAGCAGGTCCACCACGCGTTGGGCGGCGGCATCGGGCCCGGGCGCCTCGGCGATCGCCGAGCGGAGCATGTTCAATGCGTCGCCGTGCTCGACGGGGTGCTCCTCGGCGACGGGGTGGCTCATTGCCGCGCGGCCCAGCGATCGGCCCAACGGTCGATCCCCACGATGGCGCGGCGCAGGTCGGACCCCTTGTCGGTGAGCGAGTACTCGACCCAGGGCGGCACCTCCGACACGAGCTGGCGGTCGATCAGGCCCTCGTCCTCGAGCAGCTTCAGCCGCTGCGAGAGCGTCGCCGAGTTCGCTCCGCCGAGCGCGTCCTGCAGCTCGCAGAAGCGCTGCGTCCGTTCGCCCAGGGCCCGCACGATGCGCAGGACCCACTTCTGGCCGAGCACGTTGAGCGCGGCGGTGGCGGCGCATTCGGCCCGTTGCGCCTCGGCCCGCCGCACGGCGCGGGAACGATAAGTGCGGGGAGACGGTGCGTTGAGGCCGGGTTCCATCAGGCGGCGGACGATAGCACCGCCCCCATGGAGGGTCAATTGAGGCGTGGGGTATAGGGGGAGCGGGAAGACTGAACGCTCGGCCTGGCGGCCGGTGCTAGGCTCGACTCGTGCGTGTGAAGGCTGGCTCGGTGGCGTTTCTCAGGGCGGCAAGGACCAACGGGGGCTACCGGGATCCGTGACCGAGCCTGCCCCACCATTCATCGGCGTTCTGAAGTCGTGCCCACCACCCTACACCACCACCGTAACCCCCGGCGGCGGCTTCACAGGCGCGGTCAACATCGCGGCGAGTGGCCTGCCGGCGAACACGACTACCTTGTGGTCGACCAATCCGGTGACGGGCGGGGGCGGGACGTCGACGCTGACCGTCACGACGTCAGCGTCCACACCGGTCGGGACCTCAACGCTGACGATTACCGGCATCAGCGGGACGCTGTCGCACACAACCACGGCAACGCTCGTCGTAAAGGCCCCACCGACCCCCGACTTCTCCGTGACTCTTAGCCCAACCAGCCGGTCGGTGCGCGGCGGGGGTTCAGTGGACTACACCGTCACCGTCACGTCGCTGAATGGATTCGCGGGAGCGGTCTCCCTGGTCGTGAGTGGATTGCCGTCAGGATCGACGGGCTCGTTCTCCCCGACCTCGGTGACGCTGAACGGCACATCGCTGACCGGCACAGTAATCCTGACGATCAGGACGGCACCAAACCCGCGCGGAACGTTCACGATTCTCGTGACGGGCACGAACGGCGCCCAATCGCGGACGGCGACTGGCACCCTGCAAGTCCTGAAGCGGTAGGCGTAACAGCGGCAGCCTCGCGGATGAGGCGCGAAGCAGCGTCACCTTGGCCGCTCCGGGGCCGGGAAATGAGAAGGGCACCCGCCCCCGCCTGGCGGGTGCCCTGGACCCCCGAATGATCGATTGGCGATCAGTCGTTCGGCTGGTCGGATCCTGACTGGTCGGTCTCGACCGCATCCGGCTGGTCGGATCCTGACTGGTCGTTCTCGACTGCATCCTGCTGGTCGGATCCGGACTGGTCGTTCTCGACTGCATCCTGCTCATCGGTGCCGGACTGGTCGTTCTCGACCGCATCCTGCTCATCCGGGCCGGTCTCGTCGGGCCCCGAGGTGTCGGGCTGCACCACGTCGGTGGTTGTCGTCACATCGGTAGCGCTGAACTTGGGTGACTCAGCCTTTGGCTGGACATGGGCCAGCGCCGGGGTCACGGCAAGGGCGAGGAGTGCGGCACCAGCGACGACGGTCGCTGCCCGCCCCCGCAGGCTGCTGAAGAAGGATTTATCCACGGTCGAGACCTCCCATGCGTTCTGGTGGGCGCGTGTGTTTGCACGCT
Organism: Chloroflexota bacterium; assembly: GCA_031370085.1. Classification (GTDB taxonomy): domain Bacteria; phylum Chloroflexota; class Limnocylindria; order QHBO01; family QHBO01; genus CF-167. The sequence continues at coordinate 2,449 of JANMPX010000026.1, forward strand.
ACTAGGGTTTGAGTCCGCCTGCGGCCAAGAAGGTTCAGGGCATCGCGGGGTACTTTCGTTCGGCGGGGGTCCGGAAACCCTTCCCGTCCGCCTTGACGCCTGTTGGAGCGTCGGTGTCCAACGGTCGAGCCATGACCACGGACTCTGCCCCTGCCAGGACGCCCGTCAATGACGGCGTTTTCGCCTGGCGTATCACCTGGCGCGTGCTCTTTGCCATCACACGTCGAACGGGCGGGCTCATGCGGATCCTGCGGTTTCTCCGGTGCCCTCCACCAACGAGATCGTCGAGCTCCGTCTCATCGGTCGCAAGAGCGGCCGGCCGCGGCCCGTACTGATCGGGATGTCGCGGATCGACGGCCGCCGGTACGTCGGTCATCCGAACGGGCCGACCGCCTGGCTGGCCAATCTGGGCGCTGCCGACGCCGTGACGTTCCTCGTCCAGCACCAACCACCGATCCAGGTCCACTCCACACCTTTTGGCCTGGGACCCGAACCCGAGGCAGCCATCCGACCCACCGCACGCCAGGAGTGGCTCGTCGTACGGCCCTTCTACTGGGCGTCGCGCCGGCACATCCTGCGCGCCGGTGTCTATCACCGATTGGACGTCATCGCGGCCGCCCCGGATACGGCCTGATCCAAGATCCGCTCGCGCCCGACGCCGCAGCGGTCGGTGATCCGCGAGTCGCGTGCCCGCCCCAGAAACGCCATATTGACACGGATCGTATATTCACCATATGACTCGTATCGCCAACAACACCGTGCATCCGTACCACAGCGAGTTGCGAGCCGAGCAGGCGGAGGAGACACGGGTGCGCATTCTTGACGCCACCGTTCGGGTGATGGCCCGCGGCCTTGCGACCCTGTCGATCCCCGCGGTGGCGCGCGAGGCCGGCGTGTCGGTTCCGACGGTCTATCGTCATTTCGGGACCAAGCTGGACCTCCTGGAGGCGGTCTACCCGCACTTGGCCAGTCGCGCCGGCCTCACTGGGCTGCTTGCCCCCGGCACGGTCGACGAGTTTCGCGAGATGGTGCGCTCCATGTTCGACGGACTCGACTCGCTTGGCGAGGAGGCCCGCGCGGCCTTCGCGAGCCCAGCGGTCGAGGAGTCGCGCCGCCTCAGCATGCCGCGCCGCATCGCGATGAGCCGGCGGTTCGTGGACGCGGTCGCACCGGGCGCAACGCAGGCCGACCGGGACCGAATGGCCCGCCTCCTGATGGTCCTCTCGACGACAGCCGCGATGCGCATGTGGTGTGACTACCTTGGATCGTCGGTTGATGAAGCGGCCGATGACGTTGACTGGCTGATCCGCGCGATGATCGCGGCGGTGACACGGAGGAAGGGGAAGTGATGACGCGGACGATCCGACCGCTCGCCGACGTGCGCATGGCCGATGCCCCCGAGGTCGGCGGCAAGGCGGCCAGGCTGGGGGAGCTGCTGGCGGCGGGAGCCCGCGTCCCGGACGGCGTTGTCATGACGGCCGCGGGCGCCGAGATGGCGGCGGGCGAGCGCAGCGCGCTCCTGCGCAACGCGACCGGCGGCTGGGGCGCCGGTCCATTCGCGGTCCGATCGAGCGGGATCTCAGAGGACGGCGCCGAGCACTCCTTCGCCGGCATGTACGACACGGTGCTGGACGTGCCTGCGGACGGGATCCTGGCGGCGGCCGAAAAGGTCCTCGACAGCGCTCGCGCAGCTCGCGTTGCAGCTTACGGGAATGGGGCCAGCGGCCGCATGGCGGTGATCGTGCAGCAGATGGTGTCGCCTGTCGCGGCCGGCGTGGCGCTCACCGCCGATCCGATCAACGGGGATCGCCAGACCTGCGTGGTCACCGCGGTGCGCGGCACCGGCGATCGGCTGGTCTCCGGGGCCGCCTTCGGGGACGAATGGGCCATCGTCGACGGTCGGGCCACGGCGCGGCGCCAGCCCGAGCACGCCATCGACCGCCGTCAGGCGAGGGCGGTGGCGGACGAGGCACGACGGATCGCCGCGACCCGTGGCATCCCACAGGACGTCGAATGGGCGATCGACGCGGCAGGCGCGCTGTGGATCCTGCAGGCCCGACCGATGACCGCGCTGCCTCCCGAGGTCTCGTGGGCATCCCCCGCTCGCGGTGCGTACACGCGCCAGCTCCGGTTCGGGGAGTGGATCTCCGAGCCGGTCACGCACCTCTTCGAGTCCTGGCTCCTCTCGACCATGGAAAAGCGCATTCACGCCTTCTACCTGAAGGAGCTGGGGCAGCGCGCTCCGAGGCCGCTCCACGTGATCGTCAACGGCTGGTACTTCTACTCGCTCAACTGGCTCTCGCCGGGGTCGATGGCGCGCAGCCTTCCGAGCATCGTGTGGCGTCTCATCCGCACTCCGCGTCGCGTGGTGGGAGTCGTGCCACCGCTGGTTCGGCACAGCTATCCGCTCTACGAGCGGGACTGGCGCGACGATCTGCTGCCCCGCTACCGGGCGGCGG
>JANMPX010000041.1:0-2769 GCA_031370085.1 Chloroflexota bacterium
TGGCGAAGCGGCTCCCGACGCTGCCCGACGTGCTGGAGATGGACGTCAACAACCCCGAGCATATCGAGGCGGTGAGCGCCGAGGTGATGCGCCGCTGGGGGCGGCTGGACGGGGCCGTGCACGCCATCGGCTTCATGCCCGCCGATGGGCTCGGCGGCAACTTCCTGAACACCCCCTGGGAGAGCGTAGCCTTCGGCTTCCAGACGTCGGCCTATTCGCTGAAGGCGCTGGCGGCCGGCCTGCTGGAGCCGATGAAGGTGGCCGGCGGCGCCTCGGTCGTGAGCCTGACCTTTGACGCGCGCTTCGCCTGGCCGATCTACGACTGGATGGGGGTGGCCAAGGCTGGCCTCGAGGCGGTGACGCGCTACCTGGCGCGTGACCTGGGCGAGTTCGGGATCCGGGTCAACACGGTCTCGGCCGGCCCGATCCGCACCATGGCCGGCAAGAGCATCCCCGGCTTCGACCAGATCGCCGACACCTGGCTCAAGCGCGCCCCGCTGGGCTGGGACATGAACGATGCAACCGCAGTCGGTCAGATGGTCTGTTTCCTGCTCTCCGACTGGGCGACCATGACCAGCGGCGAGATGATCCACGTGGACGGCGGCTACCACGCCATGGGCACCGACATCCGGCCGTAGAACGCAAGGCGCGCACCGACCTCGGCCAACTCGACCAGCGGCAACCCACTCGTCCGCCGACAGTCGGCACAGCAGCAGCCTCTCGGTTTCGTCCAGCACCACGGCGTAGGCAGCGACACGGGTCACCTGCGCGGGGACGCGCAACGGGTTCAGCCGGCCTCGTACAGATCGGGATCGAGCAGCCACGCCAGCTCGCCGCTTCCCGGCTCGGGGACGCCGGGGAACTCCACGCAGGCGAGCCCCCCCTTGCGCAGCCGAACGGCCCTGGCGCCGGTGAGCAGCGACACCGCGTTCGACAGGTCCGGCTCGTGACCGACGAACAGCACTCGGCGTGCCTCCGGGTGGGCGGCGATGACGCGCGCCATGTCGCCCCAGGAGGCTCCCGGTCGCAGCCGATCATCGACAACCATCGAGCCGGTGCTGCCGATCGCCTCGACGAACAGCTCCGCGGTGCGCGCCGCACGGGGCAGGGGTGAGCTGATCACCACGGAGGGCCGCAGGTTCAGCCGTCGCCAGAGTGGAGCGGCGGCGCGCAGCGCCGCAACGCCGTCGTCGGTCAGCGCGCGCGCGTCATCGTCCACGGCTCCGGTGTGGCGCCCCGCGATGCCGTGGCGAAGGAAATAGAGGATCACGTCGGCGGCGGCATGTGGATCTTCCAGAAGGAGTCCTTCCTGACGATCTTGTCGTCCCGGAAGGTCCACAGGTCGCAGCCACGTATCTCGAGTCGCTCCCCGTCGACGGTCGTGCCGCTCAGTGTCCAGGCGGAAGCGCCGCGGTCCGCGACCAGGTCCACGAAGTGCTCGTCCTGCTGGTAGCGCACGTCCGGGATGCCGGCGAAGCGATCGGCGAAGGCCGCCCGAACCGCCTCTCTGCCGACCACCCGCCGTCCCCAGGGGTCGGGGCCGCGCGGCGTTTCGAAGACGGCATCGTCGGTGAAATGAGCCATGATCGCGTCCAGGTCGTGGGTATCGAAGCCGGCCGTCACGGCCTGCAGCACGGCGATGCGGTCGCTCCGACCGGCCATCGCGTCAAGCCGCCGGCGCATTCCGTCGAGGGCGCGCCGCCCACCCAGCAGCAGGCCCGCCGGCGCGAGCAGCAGGAAGAGCCGGGCGCGCCCATGGAGCCGCACCTCGGCGTCGTAGCGGACCGTCGACCCGCCAGCAGCATCGGCCAGGACGGTGATCTCGTCCCATCCGGAGTAGAAGCGTCCGCCGGAGCCGATCAGCCTGACCCGCCGCGCCGCCGGGTCGAGCTCGCTGATCTCGTAGTCGAGGGTCACGCGTCGCCCGACGAACCGGCCATCGAGCCGATAGCGCGAGCCGATCCGCGGCGGCCCGGCATCGAGCCGATGCGCATGGCGAATGAATGGATCCCACTCCACGATGCTGCCGAAATCTGCGAGGTAGGCGAAGGCCGCGTCGGGTGCCAGGCGTGTTGCGAAGGAGGTGCCCAGGCGCATCGTTTGCTGAGTCAGTCCGGGAAGGCTTCCGGGCCGCGCTCGGCCAGCTCGGCGGCGTCGGCGGCGGCATCGGCGTCGGTCGGGGGAAGCCAGGAATACGGATAGCGATCGTCGTCGAGCTGCCCTGCCTGGCGGGTGAGACGCAGGGGATGGAAGGTATCGATCATCACCGCCAGCTCCTCGGTCGCCTCCTTGCCGATGCTTGCCTCCACCGTTCCCGGATGCGGCCCGTGGGGGATCCCCGCCGGATGGACGGTGAACGAGCTGATCTCCACCCCGCGGCGGCTCATGAAGTTGCCGGCCACGTAGTAGATGACCTCGTCGGAATTGATGTTGCTGTGGTTGTACGGCGCCGGGATGGCGAGCGGGTGGTAGTCGAACTTTCGGGGAACGAATGAACAGACCACGAAGTTGCGCGGCTGGAAGGTGAGATGGACCGGCGGTGGCTGGTGCACCCGCCCGGTGATCGGCTCGAAGTCGCCGATGTTGAAAGCGTACGGGTACAGGTAGCCGTCCCAGCCAACCAGGTCGAAGGGGTGGAACGCATAGTGGTACGCCGTCAACCGGCCGCCCTTCTTGACCTCGACCACGAAGTCACCTTTCTCGCGGTGCGGCGCCATCTCCGCCGGCGGGCGGATGTCGCGCTCGCAGTACGGGGCGTGCTCGAGCATC
>JANMPX010000051.1:0-2649 GCA_031370085.1 Chloroflexota bacterium
GCCGGCAACGGCACGGTGCGCCACCGGATCGACCTCCAGATCGCCCAGGGTCAGCTGGACCGGCCGCTCGACGGCACCACGTCGCGCGAGCGCGCGCAACCTGGCGAGCAGTTCGGCAAAGGCGAACGGTTTAACGACGTAGTCATCTCCGCCCACGTCAAGCCCGCGCACGCGATCCTCCACTGCTCCGCGCGCGGTCAGGAAGAGGACCGGCGTCCAGGTTCCGGCGGCCCGCAGGTCCGCGCAGAGTGCATAGCCATCGCCGTCGGGGAGCATGACGTCGAAGATCATGGCGTCATAGGTGGACTCGGTGGCCATCCAGCGGCCGTCCTCGATCGTCGCGGCGTGGTCAACCGCGTATCCCTCACGCCGGAGCCCGCGAAGCAGGAGCCCGCTCAATCGGACGTCGTCCTCCAGCAGCAGGACCTTCATCGTCGCGCCATGTGTCGCATGCCGCCATGATTGCAGCCGCAATGTGAGTGGCGTATGAGCGCCGTGCCCAAGACAAATCGGTGGCAGTGGGGCTGCACGTTAACCGCCGCTTCACGAAGCAGCGTGCATCCTCATGGCAGAGTCCGGTACGAGCTACCGCGGCCGAACGAGGAACCCATCATGGATCTGAGACATCTCGCACGCATTCGCGGCCCTCTGCTGGCTGCGATCAGCACACTTCTGCTGGTCGGGTCGGGGAGCGTGGCGTTGGCCAATGACCCGTCCAGCCCGCCGGCCTCGACCAGCAACGCTGCCGAGGAGCCCGAGTCGACCGGCCCGGACACCGACCTCGTCGAGGTTCAGGACGAGAGCGGCGCCGCTGATGCCGCCGAAGCGGGCGCGCCGGCCGCCGAAGGTTCCGAGGCAACGGGCGCTGAGTCCGACGGCCCCAAGGGGAACGCGGACCTGCCGGGTGACGTCAACCACGAGTTCGACGGCGAGGAGTAGTCGCGCAACACTCCTGACCAATGCGGACCGGCGACGTCACGAAGCGACTCCGGTCCGCTTTTCTGCGCCCCGCGGTAGGATCGGTCCATGTCCGAGCTGAGCAACCTCGTGAATGCCGCCGACGCTCTCGCCGCACGCGGTGAGCCGATGGCGCTGGCCACCATCGTGGCGACCAGTGGCTCGACCTATCGGCGTGCCGGCGCTCGACTGCTGATCCCCGCTGACGGCGACCCGATCGGCAACATCAGCGGTGGCTGCCTCGAGGATGACGTGGCGCGCATCGGTCGCGAGGTGATCGCTTCCGGCGTGCCGCAGCTGGTCGCGTTCGACATGACGGCCGATGACGATGCGGTATGGGGCTATGGCCTCGGCTGCAACGGCGCGATCGAGCTCTTGGTGGAGCCGACGGCTGGCGCCCTGGCGTCCGTGGCAGGGCTTCATTCAGGCCATGGTGCCTGCCTGGTCACGGTGCTGACCGGCTCGGAGGTTGGAGCCCACCGTCTCCAGACCGATGGCGCCGCTGTCGCGGCGCTCGGCGAAGGGACGCCGCGGGTCGAGGAGGTAGCAGGCGAGCGCGTCTTTTTCGAACCCCTTGTGCCACCGCTGCGCCTGGTGATCTGCGGGGCGGGCCTTGATGCGATCCCGCTCGCCCGACAGGCCGGCGAGCTCGGCTGGCGCGTGATGGTGGCCGACGTGCGTCGCGCGCTGCTGACGGCCGATCGCTTCCGGGGTGCCGAGGAATTCAGCGCCTCCGACCCCGCCACGGCCGCCGAGGCGCTCGCGCCTGACGCCCGGACCGCCGTGCTGCTCATGAACCACAACTATCTGCGCGATATCGCGTATCTCGGTGCGCTGCTGGATGCGCCGCTTGTCTACCTGGGGGTGCTTGGTCCGCGCGGGAGGACAGAGCAGATGCTGGTCGAGATCGGGCGGCCGGAGGCAATGGATCGATTGCACGCACCAGCGGGTCTGGACATTGGTGCCGAGGGGCCGGAGGAGGTGGCCCGCGCCGTGATCGCGGAGATCCTGGCGGTCACCCGCGGTCGGGCGGGCGGCTCCCTGCGGGAGCGGTCCGGCCCGATCCACGGATCTGGTTAACCGTTCGGCAGGCCCACTGCCTCGTCGAGGCGTTTCAGGAAGGCCGCTGCACCGAGACGCGTGAAGATCGTGCGCGCCTCGCTGGCGGCGGCCTCGATGTCCGGGCTCTCGCCGCCCACGAATCTGACGAAGTCGAGCTGGCAGAGGGCCATGTCGAACCAGCATTCGAGATCCCGCCAGCGGCGGATCGTGTCGCGGTAAGCGGTGGCGGCCTCCTCCGGCTGGCCCTGCAGCGCCGCAACGCCCGCGTCCATGCCCCGCAGATGGGCATTGATTGCTCGACCGTGGCTTCCCAGCGCCCTGAGCTTATCCGCCGCCTCGCGCGCCTGGTCAGGCAGACCGGCCCACAGCGCGGCGCGCGCGGCGAGCGGCAGGTCGCTGGGAGCGTTTGCCGGGTTCATGGTGGCCGCAGCCATCGCTTCGGCGTGAGCATCACCGAACCGTCCCTCGACCAGGGAGATCCACCCCTTCAGAGAGTGCATCTGCTGAAGTACCGAGGGTTCATCCGTTGTCTGGGCGAACGCCTCGACGCGTTCCAGTGCCGGTCCGAAGGGTTGCCCCTGCAGCGCCTGAAGGAGCGCAGAAAAGTTGTCGGCCACGTATCGGTCAGGC
>JANMPX010000056.1:0-8628 GCA_031370085.1 Chloroflexota bacterium
GCCATCTGGTACATGTACTCGGACGCGGTGTTGACGAGCGGGTCATTGGGGTTCAGCTCGTCGGCCGCGACCGGGTAGGCCCAGTCGTTCTTCAGCAGCGCCATGATGGCCTGCGCTTCCTTGGTCTCTCCGCGATCGACCAGCTGGCCGTCTGCGTTGTAGGTGAGCGTGACGTTCTGCGCCGCGCTGAATGCGTTAAGCGCCTTGGTCCCATCCTGGACCTTGAGATAGGCAAACGCGCCGGCCGCCACGAAGACGAGGCCGACGATAGCGAGGGCGATGCCGAGCCCTTTCAACCGTGTGATCACTAGATCCACCCTTCCTTTCGAGAGCTTTGCTGATTCACTGTGGCCATTGTTTCAGCGGCGGGAAGTCGAACGCAGGTGACGAAAGGCCCGATTCGGCGACATGGCGCCCCTCAATGTGGGGGTCAGATGTCATCGCTTACCGGGCCTTCCGGCCCCTCACTGCTCCAGTCTCCAGCTCGTTTCGGGCCGCCTGCGGTGCGCGTGAACCCGCGATGCGGGCATGCCGTAGATTGGGTGATCCGCCGGAGCCTGCAAGGCCGGCTGGGCGCTGCAACAGATCGAGGGAGGCTGCCGGTGCTCAATTACGCGATGCGCCGGACCCTGTGGATCTTCCCGGTGCTCTTTGCCGCCTCGCTGATCACCTTCATCGTGATGCACGGCGCACCAGGCAGCCCGTGGAACCGGGAGGGTCCCCAGTTGCCTGCCTACCTGGTCGATCGGCTCAACCAGCAGCTGGGGCTGGATCAGCCGCTGCCGTCCCAGTACTTCGCCTGGCTGGGACGCATGCTGACGGGTGACTTCGGTCTTACCTACAGCATTCGTCCAGTGCGGGCGGGAGAGATCATCGCCGACCACGTCCTGCCCTCGTTGCAGCTCGGCCTGATGGCGTTCACCCTGGCACTCCTGGTCGGCCTGCCGCTCGGGATCGTGGCCGCGCTGCGGCACAGGACGGTCATCGACCACGCAGCCACCGCGCTGGCGATCCTCGGAATGGCTGCCCCCGCCTTCGTGCTGGGTGCCCTCCTGCAGCGCTTCGTGGGCTCGCCGCCGTATGGCCCGCAGGGCTTCCTGCCCTCCTACGGATGGGGCTCGCCCCAGCACTGGATCCTGCCCACCGTGGCGCTGGCGGGTCTGCCGATGGCGCAGATCGCCCGGTATACGAAGGCCAGCATGCTCGACGTGCTGCACGCCGACTACGTACGCACCGCGCATTCCAAGGGCCTGCCGGAGCGGCAGATCGTGCAGGCGCACCTCCTGCGCAACGCCCTGGTGCCGCTGGTCACCCTGGCCGGGCCGATCCTGGCCATCCTGGTGACCGGTTCGATCGCCGTGGAGCTGATCTTTCGCATCCCGGGCCTGGGTCAGCTCTACTGGAACTCGATCAGATTCCGTGACTATGGCGTGGTCATGGGCATCACGGTGCTCTATGCAAGTGCGATCGCCGTCCTGAACGCGGCGGTCGATATCGCCTACGGCTACATCGACCCACGCATCCGCGATGGGGCGAGCGGGTCGGCATGACCGCACCGTCGACCGCCGAGCGGGCAACGACCGAGGTCGGCCACGGGCGCGGCTACTGGGCCGACGCGCTGCTGCGGCTGCGCCACTCGCGCTCGGGGATGATCGGGCTCGCCATCGTGACGGGGCTCGCCCTGCTGGCGATGGCCGGACCGCTGCTCGCCCCGTGGGATTACCGGGTGATGGACCTCGACGCAGTCATGGCCAATGGCGCCAGGCCGCTGCCGCCGTTCTCAGCCGGGCACCTGCTGGGCACGGATATCGTGGGACGCGACCTTCTCAGCCGGACGATGGACGGGGCGCAGGTGTCGATGACGGTCGCCCTCATCGCGCAGGTGGTGGTGCTGCTCATCGGCCTGCCGATCGGTGCCATCGCCGGCTTTCGCGGTGGCCGCACCGAGACCCTGCTGATGCGTTTCACCGACGTCGTCTACGCCTTCCCCGACCTCCTCTTCGTGATCCTGATCACCTCCGCGGTGGTCCGCACCCCGCTCTTTCGGCTGCTGGACGGCCTGTTGGTGGTCTTCGTGGCGATCGGCCTGGTCGCCTGGGTCAACATGGCGCGACTGATGCGCGCCCAGGTCCTGTCGATCAAGCACCACGAGTACGTCGAGGCGGCCAGGGCCGTCGGGGTTGGGGACCGGCGAATCGTGCTGCGGCACATTCTGCCCAACGCCATCGGGCCGATCATCGTGGCGGTCAGCCTGGGGATCCCAGCCGCTATCCTCGCCGAGTCGACCCTGTCGTTCCTGGGGCTTGGCGTGCAGGCTCCGCGGGCCAGTTGGGGCAGCCTCATTCAGGCGGCCATCAAGGACGCCGATCGCGCGCCGTGGCTGATCTTCCCGCCGATGATCGCGCTCGGCGTGGCGCTGATCGGCTTCACCCTGCTCGGCGACGGTCTGCGCGACGCCTTCGACCCCCGCACCAGCCGGCGCGCGCGGCGCTGATCGAAGGGGCACGTCAGGCCGCTAGACTTACCCCGTGGCGCCACGCTATGTGCCCGAGGATTCCCTCAAGAGCCCGCGCTTCACGGGCCCGTCCACCTTCGCCCGCCTTCCGCTGGTCTCGGACCTCGACGGCGTGGACCTGGCGGTGGTCGGCGTTCCGTTTGACACCGGGGTGACCTACCGGGTCGGTGGCCGTTTCGGCCCCAACGCGGTTCGTGCGGCCAGCGTGATGCTGCGTCCATACAACGCCAACCTGGACGTGAAGCCATTTGACATCCTGTCGTGCGTCGACTTCGGGGACGTGGCGATCGTGCCCGGCTACACCGAGCGCAGCTACCAGGCCATCGAAGCGGCGATTGCCCCGATGGTGGAGGCCGGGGTGGTGCCGCTGCTGATCGGCGGCGATCACGCCTGCACACTTCCGCACCTGCGCGCAATGCGCTCCCAGGGCCCGGTCGCGGTGATCGACTTCGATTCCCACACGGACGCCTGGGACAGCTACTTCGGCGAGAAGTACAACCACGGCACCTGGATGCGGCGCGCGATCGAAGAGGGCCTGGTCGACGTGTCGCGTTCGATCGAAGTCGGCCTGCGCGGATCCCTCTATGACTCGACCGATTGGATCGGGCTGCGGGCTGAGCTTGGCCTCGAATATCTCACCACCGAGGACGTCTTCCGTCTGGGTCCCGCTGAGGTGGCCGAACGTATCCGCCAGCGGGCCGGAACCGGTCCGGCCTTCATCACCTTCGATATCGACGTGGTCGACCCCGCCTATGCGCCGGGGACCGGCACTCCGGAGGCCGGCGGACCATCGGCGCACGACATGCTCGCGGTGGTCAGGGCGCTGACCGGGATCGATTTCGTGGGGTTCGACGTGGTCGAGGTGATCCCCGCCTACGACCCGGCCGGCCAGACCGCGACCCTGGCCGCGAACCTGGCTTACGAGATGCTGTCGCTGGTCGCGCTTCGCCGCCGCGCCACATGACCGAGCCGAAGCTCGATTGGCGGTCGTCGCTGCCAGCCGGCTTCCACTGGCCCGATGGGATGCGCGCCGCCGCCTGCTTCACGTTCGACGTCGACGCGGAGAGCCCGGTGCTGTTCGAGCACCCCGAGGCGGCGGACTGGCTCGACGTGATGAGTCACCAGGCCTACGGGCCGCGTACCGGCGTGCCGCGCATCCTGCGAATCCTCGAGCGCCGCGGCCTGCGGGCAACCTTCTTCGTGCCCGGCTTCACCGCCGAGCGGTGGCCGGCCGTGGTGCGTGCCATCCGCGACGCGGGCCACGAGATCGGTCACCACGGGTATCTCCACGAGGGCGCCCGCAGCACCTCCGACGAGGCCGCCGAGGAGACCTGGCTGATACGCGGCCTCGAGGCGCTCGACCGCGTGGCTGGAGTGCGCCCGGTTGGCTATCGGGCGCCGATGTGGGAGCTCAGCTACCGGCTCCCCGCCCTGCTTGCCCGGCACGGCTTCGCCTACGACAGCGGCCTGATGGACGCCGATCATCCCTACCGCCTGGCGACCGGCCCGCAGCCGGGGGCGCCGACCATCATCGAGCTGCCCGCGCACTGGAGCCTCGATGACTGGGAGCCCTACAACTACCTGCCGGGGATCACCGGGTCCGGCGTGATCGCCAGTCCGGCCGACCTCCTCGCCCGGTGGAGCCTGGAGCTCGATGCGCTGGTCGCCGAGGGCGGCCTCTTCATGCTCACCAACCACCCGTTCATCTCCGGCAGGGCGTCGCGCGCGGTTGCGCTGGAATCGCTGATCGAGCGCGCGCAGGCGACCGATGGGCTATGGATCGCCACGGCCGCCGAGATCGCCGCTCACGTTGCGACGCTCGACCTGCTGCCGGTTGTGCACCAGCCGCCCCTGCTTCCGAACGGCTGAATGGGATGAACCCCCGGCGGCCAGGCCGCCGGGGGTTCGATCGGTCTTGAACTTGCCCAGGGTGGGCGGTAGGTCAGCCCTTCTGTAGCGCCGACTTGGCTCCGAACCAATAGATCAGGAAGGCAACGCCGCCACCCACGTAGTAGGCCAGGTCCGCGCCGTGCAGGTAGTTGGCGGTGACCCAGTTGAACGGGCCGCCCCAGCTGTATCCGAGCGAGGAGGCCTCGAACGGGATTCCCACCGCGAAACCGACCACCAGGGCCACCAGGCCGATGGTGCCGGTATGCAGCTTTGCGTAGTCGACGACCGAATTCGCATCGGCCTGTCGCCCCCGCAGCCACCAGTCCGCCAGGACCACGCCCACGAACGGCGAGATCCAGTAGCTGATGAACAGCAGGAAGTTGAAGAAGTTACCCGAGAACTCGCCGTTGTACTGGAGCAGCAGGGTGAACCCGAAGCCCAGGACCGCCACGATGGCCGCGGAGTAGATGCGCTTCACCTTGAAGCCCGCAGCCTGCAGCGAGAGCGAGCCGGTGTAGTCGTTCATGGCATTGACGGCGATCGTCCCGATGAATATCGCGACCATGGCCAGGCTGGCCATGATGGCGCCTTTCCCGCCGAGGAGCGCGAAGATCGTGTCGCTCGACTCGCCGCCGATCCCCTTGTTGGCAACCAGCACGCCAAGGATTTCGAGCCAGGCCGAGGCCAGCGCCATGCCGCCCAGCGTGTACCAGAAGACCTTGCTGGTCGACGTGCTGGCCGGGAGGTAACGCGAGTAGTCCGAGGCGTACAGCGACCACGCGAGCACGAAACTGGCCACGATGGCCACCATGCCGATGAAGGCGCCGATCTGGTCGGCCCCGCTGAAGCCATCGGTGAAGGTCGTGTCGGCCTGGCCGAAGATCGAGATGCTCAGGATGACGAACATGGCCCCCAGGACCAGCGCGCCCCACTTCTCGAAGGTGTGGATCGCCTCGTAGCCAAGGATCCCCAAGGCGGCCTGGAACACCACGATCACGATCAGGCCGACGATGAAGGGCAGGCCGGGGATGAGCAGCGTCAGCGCGACCGCGCCAAAGACGCTGTTGATGCCGTCCCAGCCAATGGTGCTGAACCAGTTCAGCAGCCCGGGTACGGCAATCGTCTTGCCGAACGGCAGTCGAGCCGCCGGCATCTGCGCCAGACCCAGCTTCGGGCCCATCGTGCTCAACAGCGCGACGAAAAACGACCCGACCACGTTGCCGACGATGACGGCCAGGATCGACGTCATGAATCCGAGCTTCAGGAAGTCGAGCGTCACCAGCGTCCCGATGAAGAACGCCGCCGGCACCAGGTTAGGCGTGAACCAGACGGTGAAGATCCGGTTGACTGAGCCGTAGCGCGCGTTCGCGGGGATCGGCTCCATGCCATGACTCTCGACCGACAGGTCGCCCTCGCGTGTGGGCATCCCCTCGCGCGACATCGAATCCATTGCCACCAGTGAACCCTCCTCCTTATGGCTTGACGAACGTCACCGACACGGGCGACGAACCGTCGTGGACCACGCTGCGGGACGGCTCGGTCTCCGCCACCACCCGGCCGTGGCGGACCACCCAGCGGGCCGCCGGCCGGAGGCGGATCGCCTCCGCTTCATCGGTGCAGTCAAGAACCACGAAATTGGCCGGAGCACCCTCTGCGATATGCCAGCCCTCCATCTCTGCGGCGCGTGCTGGATTGGTGGTGATCATCTCGTAGGCGCGAAACAGCTCGGCCCGACCGGTCATCTGCCCAACGTGGACCAGCATCGAGAGTGCGTCGAGCATCGATCCGCGGCCGAGCGGATACCAGGGATCCATGATCGAGTCGTGGCCGCAGGCCCCGGTGTTGCCTGCGGCGTCGAGCTCCGTGACGCGGGTCATGCCGCGCCGCTTGGGGTACGTGTCGAAGCGTCCCTGCAGGACGATGTTGTCAAGCGGATTGGCCACGATGGTGACCCCGGCGCGCTTCAGGATCTGGATCAGCTTGAAGGCGTAATTGTCGTTGTAGGAGCCCATCGCCGTGGTGTGGCCGGCAACCACCCGGCCCTGCATGCCATCCCGCATGGTTCGCGCCGCGACAACCTCCAGGAACCGCGATTCGGGGTCATCGGTCTCGTCGCAGTGCAGGTCGATCGGCGCACCGCTCTCCCGGGCCAGGTCGAAGATGAAATCGACCTCGGCGACCCCATCGTCGCGTGTCAGCTCGTAATGCGGTATGCCGCCGATCACGTCGCAGCCGAGGCGCATCGCCTCGCGCATCAACTCCTTGCCGTTCGGGAAGGAGAGAATCCCGTCCTGCGGGAAGGCGATCAGCTGCAGCTCGACGATGTCGCGCACTTCGTCGCGCAGCTCGATGAGGGCGCGCAGCGCCACCAGGCTCGGGTCGCACACGTCGACGTGGGAGCGAATCATGCCCGTTCCCTGGGCGACCTCCCAGTGGATCGCCTCACGGGCCCGTCGCTTGACATCCTCGATGGTCAGGGAAGGCTTGCGCTCCGCCCAGGTCAGGATCCCTTCGATCAGCGTGCCGGACTCGTTGTAGCGCGGCTCGCCCACGGTGAGCACCGCATCGAGGTGCACATGCGGATCCACCAACGGCGGGGAGAGCAGCGAGCCCTCCGCATCGAGGGTGATTCCGCCGCCCGCGTCCAGCTCACCTCGCGGGCGGATGGCGGCGATGTGGCCGGTGCTGACGCCGACATCAACCGGTTCGGGGGCGAGCCCAAGGGTCGGGTGGATCCGTGCGTTGCGGACAACCAGGTCCAAAGCCACCGTCCTGCCTTCCGGTGATGACCCCGCTCGCGCGATCCTGCGCGGCCGGTGTGCCGGCGTCAAGGTACTCCGGCGAGAGCCGACGAATCGGGTCATCTGACCCAACCGCGGCCGGTTTCCGGGCGTTGCTCCCCGGGCGGCGTAGAGTAGACGGGCCGGCCGCCGGACGGCCATCGGCCTCCGCCGACGCCACGTGAGCAGATGGAGGCATCTCCGCATGATTGTCGCCACCACCCCCTTCATCGCGGGCCACCGGGTGGCCGAGACCAAGGGCCAGGTCTATGGCCTCGTGGTCCGCAGCCGTGGCCTCGGCGGCAACATCGCCGCCAGCCTTCGATCGCTCGTCGGAGGGGAGATCAAGGAATACACCCAGCTGCTGGAGGACACCCGCCGCCAGGCGATCGACCGGATGGTCGAGAACGCGACCCTGATGAGCGCCAACGCCGTGATCTCGATGCGCTTCGACAGCTCGGAGCTCGGTCAGACCATGACCGAGATCGTGGCCTACGGGACCGCGGTGCTGGTCGAGCCGGATCGCGACGCAGAGCAGCCGAAGAGCGAGTAGGCCGGAGCATGCTGACTACCACCCGGATCGTGATCGCGGCGCTCGGCGCCCTGCTGATGCTCAGTGGCATTGTTGCCTTCGCCAGCGGCGCGGTGGCGGAGAGCCTGTGGGCGACGGTGATCGGTGCGGTGGCGATCCTTGCCGTCACCTTCGAGCGCGTCCGGTATCGTTCCGAAGCAGCCGAGCGCACTGCCGATGACGCAGGGCCGGGCGGCGGCGAGCCGACCGTCCCGCAGGCGCCGTTCCGTCCGACCGACGAGCTCTTCGTCGACCCGACCAGCGGGCAGCGGCTGCGGGTCTACCTGGACCCGGCCACCGGCCAGCGGCGCTACCACGCCGAGGGGAAGGGCCAGGGCCGCTAGGCTTTGATGCGGCTCCCGTCGGGGTCGAAGAGGGGCTCGGCACTGACGGTGCAGCCGACCCACTCCCCGAAGATCTCGACCTCGGCGCGCTGCCCCACCTCGCCTAGCGCGGGCGGCAGATGGGCGAAGGCGATGCTTCGCTCGACCGCGAAGCCGTAGCCGCCCGACGTGACGCGGCCCACCACTGCGCCGGCCACCCGGACCGGCTCGTTGCCCAGGGCCACCGAGCGCGGATCATCGATCACCAGGCAGGCCAGCCGCTTGCGTGGGCCCGCTTCCCTGGCGGCGACCAGCGCGTCGCGACCGATGAACCCGGACGCCTTGTTGAGCCGCACCGCGAAGCCCAGTCCCGCCTCGTACGGCGTCTCCTCGGGGGTGATGTCGCTTGACCAGACCCGGTAGCCCTTCTCCAGCCGCAGGCTGTCGATGGCCCGATAGCCCCCGGCCAGCATCCCCAGCGGCCGCCCCGCCGCCCAGAGCGCGTCCCACAGGTGTGCCCCGTACTCCATCGGGCAGTAGAGCTCCCAG
>JANMPX010000045.1:0-18376 GCA_031370085.1 Chloroflexota bacterium
CCAGCGCCCGGATGACGCGACGCTGGTTGCGGAGGTCAATTCGTGCGGCAGTCGCCGGGTCTGTGGCCGCCCGCCGCGTCGCCAATGGGCCGATCCCGCGATCCGCCAGTTCGCGATCCAGCTCCTGTCGCAAAGCGCTCGCGGGGGGCATGGAGTCGAGGCCGTAGCCGTCGACCAGCGCAGATATGTATAGGCCGCTGCCGCCGACCAGCAGCGGCAGGCGCTCGCGTGCCGCGACGAGCGGGATCAGCGCTCGAGCCGCGGCCACCCATTCGGCAACGGAGAACGGCTCATCGGGTGCGACCAGGTCGAGCAGGTGGTGCGGGACCCTAGCTCGTGCCGCGGCGTCCGGCTTGGCGGTGCCGACATCCATGCCGCGGTACACCTGCCGCGAATCGGCGACCAGGATCTCAAGCGGGGTGCGCCGCGCCAACGCCAGGGCAAGGTCGCTCTTGCCCGATGCGGTGGGGCCGACGATGGCTGCCAGGGGGGCCGACGAACCACGGCCCACGCGTCGCCTTAAACCTCGATGAGCCGCTGCACCTGGCTTATTGAGCGCGCCCGGCCGGTGGCCCGCTCTGCCTCGATCACCACCGCATTGAAGCTCACCGCTCCTTCGGCCACCGCAAATCGGGTCGGCAGGTGGGTGAGGAAGCGCGGCAGAACCGTTTCGAGGCTGAAGCCGATCACCGAATCCCGCGGCCCGGTCATGCCGACGTCGCTGATGTAGGCGGTCCCCTTGGGCAGCAACCGGGCGTCCGCGGTGGGGACGTGCGTATGCGTGCCGACCACCGCGGTGACCCGCCCGTCCAGGTACCAACCCATTGCATTCTTTTCGCTGGTGATCTCGCAATGGAAGTCCACGACGCGCAGCGGGGGCAACGGCTCCGCGGCTCCGTCAAGGAGCGTGTCCATCGCGACGAAGGGCGAATCGAGCTGGTTCATGAAGACCCGTCCCATCACGTTGACGATGGCCACCTGGTCGCCATCGGGCAGCGCGTGCAGCAACCAGCCGCGCCCGGGGGCATCGTCGGGGTAGTTCAGCGGACGAAGGACCGGTCGTCCGGTGTCGAGGTAGTCGTAGATCTCGCGCTTGTCCCAGATGTGGTTGCCGCTGGTGATGACGTCGACCCCGTTTGCCAGCAGCTCCTCGGAGAGGCTCGGGGTGAGGCCGGCTCCGGCGGCCAGGTTCTCGCCATTGGCGATGACGAGGTCCAGGTCAAGCTCAGCGCGAACCGAGCGCAGGGTCTGCACCACTGCCAGCCGGCCCGGCTTGCCGATGATGTCCCCGATGACCATGCACCGCAGGAGAGCGGTGCGATCGGTCATCGAGCGTAGTCGACCGCGCGCGTCTCGCGGATCACGGTCACCTTGATCTGGCCCGGGTATTGGAGTTGCTCCTCGATCTTCTTGACGACGTCGCGGGCCAGGCGGCTGGAGGCCAGATCGTCGATATCCTCCGGGCGTACCAGGATCCTGATCTCACGGCCCGCCTGGATGGCGTAGCAGCGCTCCACGCCGGGGAAGCTCAGGGCGATCTGCTGGAGGTCATCGAGCCGCTTGACGTAGTTGTCGAGCGACTCCCCGCGCGCTCCGGGTCGCGACGCGCTGATCGCATCGGCGATCTGCACGACGGTGGCCTCGATCGACTCCTGCTCGACCTCCTGGTGGTGCGCCGCGATGCAGTTGCAGACCACGGCGTTGATGCCGTAGCGCTTGGCGATGTCACCGCCGATGAGCGCGTGCGGACCCTCCACCTCGTGGTCAACCGCCTTGCCGATGTCGTGCAGCAGGCCGCCCTTCTTCGACTCGGCAACGTTCGCGCCGATCTCGGCAGCAAGGAGCCCGGCCAGGCGCCCCGTCTCGATGCAATGGTTCAGCACGTTCTGGCCGTAGCTGGTCCGGTACTTGAGGCGGCCCAGCAGCTTGATGAGCTCCGGGTGCAACCCCGGCACGCCGGCATCGTATGCGGCCTGCTCGCCGGCCTGTCGCATGACCACCTCGATCTCGGTGCGGCACTTGGCCACCACCTCTTCGATGCGGCCGGGATGGATCCGTCCATCGCTGATGAGCTTGGTGAGCGCCATGCGCGCCACCTCGCGCCGCACGGGATCAAATCCGGAGAGCACAACCGCCTCGGGGGTGTCGTCAATGATCAGGTCCACCCCGGTCGCCTGCTCGAGCGCGCGGATGTTGCGACCCTCGCGCCCGATGATCCGTCCCTTCATCTCCTCGGATGGCAGGGGTACCACGGTCACCGTCACTTCGGACGTGTGGTCGGATGCGATCCGCTGCATGACGGTGGTGAGCACCCGTCGAGCCCGCTCCTCACCTTCCTCGGTCGCATGCCGCTCGATGTCGCGGACCTGGTGCTGGGCCTCGGCCTGGGCTTCGTCGACGATCTGCTGGATCAGGCTCTGGCGTGCTTCCGCGACCGACAGTCCGCTCACCCGCTCGAGCTCGACCAGCTGGCGTTGCTGGAGCTCGGCGAGATGGGTCTTTTCGGTCTCCAGCTCACGCTGGCGCTCCTCGAACGCAGTCTCTCGGCGCTCCACCGATTCGAGCTTGCGGTCGAGGCTCTCGCCCCGATCGAGCAGCAGGCGCTCCTGCCGCTGAAGATCGGCTCGCTTCTCCCGGGCCTCGTCCTCCGCTGCGCGCTGCAGCTTGAGCGAGTCGTCCTTGCCCTCGAGGACGATCTCCTTCTGCTTGGCTCGCGCGTCGGCGAGAATCCGCTCCGCGTAGCCCTCGGCGTGCTTCTCCGAATTCGCAGCGAGCACTCGGCGCGCTGCATACCCGATGGCGATTCCGGCGATCAACGCGGCGATCGCCGTCACGAGGACGGTGACGGAAGGCATCGGCTGCTCCGGTGGTTGGAGCCCGTATGGGCGATGTTCAAGCCGCTCGGCGGCCCGGTCGTACGATCGTTGTCAGCAGTTGACCGCGGGCTGCACCTCGGGCGCCGGCGCCGCGTTCGGCCGAGTGTAGCGCAAGTGACGGTTGCTCACCCCAGCGGTGGCCCGGACCTTCTGCGAAGGCACATGAGCGCGGCTCAGGCTGCTCGGACCTCCGGTCCGTCGCCGCGTGACATTCGATCGGACTCCACGTGCTGTGCCAGATCGCGCGCGAATTCGGCCGCGAGCTTGTCGCCCTGGAGCGGACGGGCGAAGAAGAAGCCCTGCGCGATCTTCAGGATGTCGATCGGGAACCGATGCAGGTAGCTGAGCGAGGAGTAGCCGGTGCCGAAGTCATCGAGTGCGATCTGGATTCCCTCGGCGCGCAGCTGGCCGAGGACCTCGATCGCTGCATCGGCATCATTGAGCAGGACGGTCTCCGTCACCTCCAGGACGAGGCTTGACGGCGGCAGGCCGGAGGTGGCCAGTGCCGATCGCACGTCGTCGACAAGCGTCGGGTGCAGCAGTTGTCGGGCGGACAGGTTGACAGCCACCCAGGGTGCCACGTTGCCATACGGCAAACTCCAGCTGACCGCCTCCCGGCATGCCTCCCCCATCACCCAGCGGCCGATGGGCACGATGATTGCGTTCTCCTCCGCCGTGCCGATGAACTCATCTGGTCCGACCTCGCCTCGCGTCGGATGATTCCAGCGCACCAGTGCTTCGGCTCCGACGATCGCTCCAGACTCGAGCGAGACAACCGGCTGATAGCGCAGCTGGAACTCCCCGCGGTCGACGGCGAGCTGCAGCTCGGCTCCAACGTCGTGCCGGGAGCGGACGGTCAGCAACATCGAAGGCTTGTACATCGCCCATCGCCCCTTGCCGCCGGCCTTGGCGCTGTACATCGCCACATCGGCCTGGCGAATCAGGCGCGAGCGATCCGGCCCAGCAGCGCGACCAGCGATCATCGGCGCGGGGCGCATGTGCGAAGGGTTCCGATCAGCTGTCGTCGGGCTCGTCGCTGCCGGCGCGGCGCAGGGTGGCGCGGACGGTTTCGGGGTCAAAGCCACGACGAAGCAAGAAGGCCCCGAGACGCTGTCGCGCGTGGTAGTCCTCCGGCAGGGCGCGCCCCTTCAAATGCTGCTGCAGGGCGCCCTGAGCGCGCTCGGCCTCGCTGTTTGGGATGAGCTCGGCATCAAATCCCGGTTCAAACAGCTCACCGCCGCGGAGCGATTCGAGCACCTCGCGTGGCACCCCACGCTGACGAAGCTCGGCCTCGACCATCCGGCGCCCGCGCGGAGCGTGCCGATCCCGCTGCTCGGCCCACCACCTGGTGAACGCCGCGTCATCGACGTAGCCCATGGCGGTGAGCTTTTCGAGGGTGATCGAAATCACGTCGTCGATGGCACCGGCACGGCGAAGCCGTCGCTCGAGCTCCCAGCGCGTCCGTGGTCGCGCTCCCAGGTAATGCGCCGCGATCGCCATGGCACTTTCGGCGTCGGGTGGAAGGTGCTCGCCAGGATCCGCATGACGCGGGCGTCGGCGACCGGACACTGGGCGCGGCAGCCTCCCCTATTCCGCCTCCGAGATGCCCTCGACCCCGATCTCGATGGTCGACACCTTGCCGCGGATCTCGCTGTCGATCTTGTCGGCCAGCTCAGGATGGCCCTTGAGAAAGTCGCGGGCGTTCTCGCGTCCCTGGCCGAGTCGCGTTTCGCCGTAGTTGAACCAGGCGCCGGTCTTGGACAGGATGCCGGCGGCGATCCCGACGTCAAGCAGCCCGCCTTCTCGGCTGATGCCCTCGTTGTACATGATGTCGAACTCGGCCAGCCGGAACGGGCTGGCGACCTTGTTCTTCACCACCTTGACGCGGGTCCGCGAGCCGACCGCCTCGGTGCCGTTCTTGAGCGTCTCGATGCGTCGGATGTCCATGCGGATCGAGGCGTAGAACTTGAGGGCACGCCCACCCGGGGTTGTCTCCGGGTTGCCGAACATGACGCCGATCTTTTCGCGCAACTGGTTGGTGAAGATCAGCGCGGTGTTGCTGCGGTTGATAGCCCCGGTCAGCTTGCGCAGCGCCTGGCTCATCAGCCGCGCCTGGAGGCCCATGAAGCTGTCCCCCATCTCGCCCTCGATCTCCGCGCGCGGCACGAGTGCCGCCACCGAGTCGATGATCACCACGTCGACCCCATTGCTGCGGATCAGTGTCTCGGCGATCTCCAGCGCCTGCTCGCCCGTATCGGGCTGCGAGACGAGCAGGTCATCGACATTGACTCCCAGGTTCTTGGCGTAGCCCGGGTCGAGGGCGTGCTCCGCATCGATGAAGGCCACGATCCCGCCGGCACGCTGCGCGTTGGCGGCGATGTGATAGCACAGGGTCGTCTTGCCGCTCGACTCGGGGCCGTAGATCTCGGTGATCCTTCCGCGCGGCACACCGCCCACGCCGAGAGCCAGGTCAAGCGCCACCGAGCCGGTCGGAACGACCTCGACGACCATCTTGGCGCCCTTGTCGCCGAGCCGCATGATGGCGCCGCGGCCGAACTGCTTCTCGATCTGCAGGATGGCAGCGTCAACCGCGCGGCCGCGCTCTCCATTGCGCTGGGTGAAGGTCTCTTCCTGGGCGGGTGCCACCGGGGCGTCCATGGTCTCGCGGGCTCCTTTACTCGTCACTCCCGGCGGCGACGCGGTGTCACGTCTCCTCGCCGGGTTCGCTGCGCGGCTTGCGCTTCTTCTTGACCACCTCGACCGTCATCGGCTGGTCATAGCCCGATGCCGGCTGGATCTTTGGCGCCTTCTCCTTGGGCTTGCGCTTCTCCTGATGGCGCGGTCGATCTCGCCCCTTGGCCATGTCGAGCCTGACCTCCGATCTTGATCGGTCGAGGTGTCCGTCAGCCTGGCCGATGAGCCCTTATCGGCTCCTTAGCGCCGGCTTAGCGGACCACCTTCCGATGGTCACCGTAGTGCGCCTTGACGGCTTCCCGCACTGACCCGAACGACCCGTCGGCGAGCGCCGTTCGGATCTGCCGCGTCAGGTCCAGAGTATAGGTGAGGTTATGCAGCGAGGAGAGCCGATAGGCGAGCAGCTCCTCCGCTCGAAAGAGATGCGCCAGGTATGCCCGCGAATGGTTGCGACAGGCTTCGCAGCCACACGCCGGATCGATCGGTCCCGCTTCGTCGAGAAACCTGGCATTGCGCAGGTTCAGCTTGCCCTCGCTGGTCCAGAGTTGCCCGTTGCGGGCGACCCGGGTCGGGAGGACGGAATCGAACAGGTCGACGCCACGCTCCACCGCGTCAACGATGTCGAGCGGTGAGCCGACCCCCATCAGGTAGCGGACCCGAGGATCGTCGCCGAGCGCATCGACCACAACCCCGAGGGTGCGCCCCAGGTCGGCCTTGCTCTCTCCGACCGACAGGCCTCCGATTGCCAGCCCGTCGAAGGGCAGCCCGGCGATGGCGTCGACGCTGTGCTGCCGAAGGTCCGCGTCCACGCCGCCCTGGACAATTCCGAACAGCGCCTGATCGGGGCGTGTCCGCGCGGCAAGGCAGCGCGCCGCCCAGCGATGGGTGCGCTCCATCGCAACGCGAACGGCTTCGACCGGCAGGGTCGCGTCGACAAGCTGGTCAAACGCCATCGCGATGTCGCTGCCGAGTGCCTCCTGGATCTCGATCGCGCGCTCGGGGGTCAGCCGCTGCGGCGAACCGTCAAGGTGGCTGGCGAAGGTGACACCGTCGTCGTCGACGCGGCTCATGTGGCCGAGGCTGAAGACCTGGAAGCCACCTGAATCGGTGAGGATCGGTCCGTCCCACGCCATGAAGCGATGCAGGCCTCCGAGTCGCGCGATGCGCTCGTGCCCCGGCCGCAGGGAGAGGTGGTAGGTGTTGGCCAGGATGATCTGGGCGCCTGCTGCGCGAAGGTCGCCCGGAGTCAGGCTCTTGACGGTGGCCTGCGTGCCCACCGGCATGAACTGTGGCGTGTCGATCAGGCCGTGCGGCGTGGCGAGCGTGCCGAGTCGTGCTTGTCCGGCCGTGGTGGCGCGGAAAGAGAAGGAGATCGGCGAGGTCACGGCAGCCAGCCTAGCCGATGAACATGGCGTCGCCGAAGCTGAAGAGCCGATAGCCCTCGTCCAGCGCCGTTCGGTAGGCCCCAAGCAGGGTGTCTCGCGCCTCGAAGACGGCACTGCCAGCCATCCCCGACTGCACGAACGCGGTCACCAGCACCAGGAGAGAGCTTCGCGGCAGGTGAAAGTTGGTGATCAGGGCGTCCACCTCGCGGAAGGCGTAGGGCGGCGTGACATACAGGTCAGTCCAGCCGGTCCCCTCTCCCGAGCGGGCAGCGGTCTCGAGCACCCTGACGGTCGTGGTGCCGACCGCCACCACCCGTCCGCCGTCGCGGCGGGTATCGGCCAGCGCCTCCGCCGTGGCGCTGGGCAGCTCGTACCACTCGCGGTGGATCCGGTGCTGGTCGATGAACTTGCCCTCCAGCGGACGAAACGTGTCGAGTCCGACGTGCAAGGTGACACTCGCCCGCCGGATGCCGGCCTTCTCCAGCGATGCGAGGAGGTCTGCCGTGAAATGCAGACCGGCGGTGGGAGCGGCGGCGGAACCGGGGGGTCGGGCATAGACCGTCTGGTAGCGTTCTGCGGGCGCCGAATGATCATGAATGTAGGGGGGCAGAGGCACCTCACCGACCTCCTCCAGGATCGCGTCGGAATCGCGTTCGAACGTGATCGCGCGGGTGCCGTCGGCCAGCCGCTCCCCCACCTCGATCCGGTCGCCGCTGCGGGTGAGCAGCGACGAACCGACGGCCAGGCGGCGCGACGGACGGACCAGGGCCTCCCAGCGACCGCTCCCGTCCTCGATCCGTCGCAGCAGAAGGACTTCTGCTCGACCGCCACCGGCCCTCGTCCCGGAGAGGCGCGCCTGGATCACTCGTGAATCATTGACGACGAGCAGGTCCCCGGGGCAAAGCAGCTCTCCCAGTTCGCGGAAGATGCGGTGCGACACCGCCGGTCGACCCGGAGTCGAATTCGTGCGATCGAGGAACAGCAGTCGAGCCGCATCGCGTGGCTCGGCCGGGACCTGGGCGATCGCACTCGCGGGCAGCGGGTAGTCGAAGTCGTCCACGCGCAGGCGCGCCGGGTCGTCGGGAGTGGCCATAAGCATGAAAAGACTAGCGCCCGGCCGGAGAGCCCGGCCGGGCGCCAATGGTGTGACCGCCGCGTTACTTGATGAACCCGGCGATCCAATCCTTGGCGAAGAACACGACGAAGGCCGCAGCGACGACCCACATCAGCCAGGGGATTTCGCTGAACTTCATCTTGAAGACCTTGATTGCCACCCAGCTGATGAACCCGGCGCCGATGCCCACGGTGATGTCGTAGGTCAGTGGCATCAGGATCATGGTCAGCAGCGCAGGGATCCCGTCCTCCATGTCACGCACGTTGATGTCGCTCACCAGCGTGAACATCAGGTAGCCGACCAGCACGAGTGCCGGTGCGGTGGCCTGCGCTGGCACGATCCCGGCAATCGGAGCCAGCAGGATCGCTGCCAGGAAGAGGACCCCGGTGACGACCGAGGTGAATCCCGTGCGTCCGCCCTCGGCGACGCCAGCCGCGCTCTCGATGTAGGTGGTGTTCGAGGAGATGCCGGCGGCACCGCCGGCGATCGCCGCAATGCTGTCAACCAGCAGCACCCTGCCGATACCCGGCACCGAGCCATCTTCCTTGGCAAGACCGGCCTCGGCCGCCACACCGGTGACGGTACCCATCGTGTCGAAGAAGTCGGTCAGCATGATCGCGAAGATGGTCAGCACCGCCGTCAGCGTCCCGAGTTGGGTGAAGACGTTGCCGAGATCGAACTTGCCCAGCGTGCTGAAGGTGTTGGCCCCCGGGGTGATGACGAAGTCAGTGGGGATCTTGGCGACACCGGTGACCAGCGCCAACACGGTGGTGGCGAAGATGCTGATGATCAGCGCGCCGCGCACCTTCATGACGTACAGGGCCAGGGTGATCACCATGCCCGCCCAGAAGACGAACTGCGCCGGCTCGGTCGGGAAGACCGGGACGACCGGCGGCACGCCGCCCTGCGGCGAGACGATGGCCCCGCCGTTGACGAAGCCGATGAACAGGATGAACAGACCGATCCCGACGCCGATCGCGCGCTTCAGCGCCAGCGGGACGGCGTTCATGATCGCCTCTCGCAGGCCGACGAGGACCAGCACCGTGACGACGATGCCCTCGAGGACGATGACGCCCATCGCGCCCGGGAGACTCAGCCCCTGCCCGAGTACGAGTGTGAAGGCCACCACCCCGTTGATGCCGAGGCCGGCGGCCAGGGCCAGCGGGTAGTTGCCGATGATCCCCATGGCGATCGTCATGATCCCGGCGACGAGTGCCGTGGCCGCAGATCCCGCGACCGGGTCGAGGCCCGCCGCCGACAGAATCGCCGGGTTCAGGAAGATGATGTAGGCCATCACCATGAAGGTGGTGACCCCGGCACGTACCTCCGTCCCTAGCGTGGTCCCCCGTTCGCCAAACTTGAAGTAGGACTCCACGGTATTCCTGCCCTCCATCCGTGCGAGCCCGTCCCCGCGCTTACCGACGAGGGGACGCGGCCGCGCCGATCCTACTCCGGCCGCAGCAGGCTGGGAGGCTGTTCCGTGCGCGGGCTCCCGGGTCGCCGCCGGCTAGTCAAAGAGCCCGGGCTCCGGGGTCGATCCATTGGCTGGAGGCGTCAGGCCAAGGTGCTCCCAGGCGCCGGGCGTCAGCTGGCGGCCGCGAGAGGTGCGCGCCAGCAGACCGATCTGCATCAGGTACGGCTCGATGACATCCTCGAGCGTCTCGACCGGCTCGGAGATGGTGGCAGCCATGGTCTGCAGACCGACCGGACCACCTCCATGGTGCTCCGCGATGGCTCGCAGCAGCTGCCGATCGAGCGCGTCCAGGCCGAGCCGATCGATCTCCAGGAGGTCGAGCGCATCGGTGGCCAGGGTAGCGGTGACGCGGCCGTCGCCTGAGCCGCGCACCTGGGCGAAGTCGCGGACCCGCTTAAGCAGCCGGTTTGCGATCCGAGGCGTGCCGCGGCTGCGGCGGGCCACCACCGGAGCGGCATCGGGCTCGAGCGCGACGCCCAGGATCTCCGCGCTGCGCCGCAGGATGCGTTCCAGGTCGTCCTGTCCGTAGTAGTCGAGGCGGTAGGTCACGCCGAACCGGTCGCGCAGCGGTCCTGTGATGCTGCCGACCCGGGTCGTGGCTCCGATCACGGTGATCTGCTCGATCTGCAGTCGCACCGTTCGCGCGCCCGGCCCCTTGCCCAGCACCACGTCGAGGGCGAAGTCCTCCATCGCCGGGTAGAGGATCTCCTCGACGACGTGCGACAGGCGGTGAATCTCGTCGATGAACAGGACGTCGCCCTTGTTCAGGGCCGTCAGGACCGCGGCGAGGTCCCCTGCGCGCTCGATCGCCGGACCGGAGGTGGTGCGAATCTGGGCACCCATCTCCGCCGCGACGATGTTGGCCAGCGTCGTCTTGCCGAGGCCGGGCGGGCCATACAGCAGGATGTGGTCGACCGGCTCCTCACGGTGCCGTGCGGCGTCGATCAGGATGGCCAGGTTCTCCTTGATGCGATCCTGCCCGGCAAACTCGTCGAGCCGTCGGGGACGCACCGTCGATTCGAGCGCAAGCTCGTCAGGGGCGACGTCGGCGCTGGCGACGCGTTCGATGGTCACCAGGTCATTCTACGGGCGCTCGAGGGCGGCCAGGTCGTCAGGGGTGTCGACATCGGCAGCATGCCGGGGGATCGCAACGCTGCGCACAAGCTCGGGATGGTCGCGCAGGATCTGGCGCAGCCCGATATCGCCGACCGCCGTCTCGGCCAGGTCGAATGCATCGCGTTCGAGGAGGATCGGCGGCGCGATCAGCCCCGCGGCCTCGGTGGCAACCACGGGCAGCTCTCCGCGGCCTGCCAGGAGAGCCGGGATGACCGACGGCTCGACGCGAGGTTGATCGCCGAGCAGGATGACGGCCGCCGCCACGTCCTCGGGGAGCGCCCGCAACCCGAGTCGCAGCGAGACGCTCACTCCCCGCTCGGGATGCGGATTGCGGACCCAGCGCAGCCACGCCCCATCGAGCGAGGCGGGGCGCGTCAGCCAGATCGGCACAACCGCGACCACGGGCGTGAGCCCAGCCTCGACCGCGACGCTGATGGCGTGCTCCAGCAACGTGCGCCCATCAAGCAGCGCCATCTGCTTGGCGCTGCCGAAGCGTCGCGAGCTGCCCGCCGCCAGGATCACCGCGCCAACAGGTCCCGATCGGTCCATCGCCCTTATTAGACTGCGCGCAATGGTCGAGCCGGACGCCTACGACGCAATTCCCAAGGTCGAGCTCCACTGCCACGTCGAGGGGACCGTCCGTCCTGCGACCGTCGTGGAGCTCGCGCGCAAGAACGGCCGCCGACTGCCGACGGAGGATCCAACCGAGCTGTATCGCTACCACTCGCTGGACTCGTTTCTCGAGATCTTCTGGCTCGTGCAGGAGCTGCTGACCGATGGGTCCGACTGGGAGCGTGTCGCCTACGAGTCGCTGGTCGACGCGGTGCCCCATGGGCTCCGCTACCGGGAGATGTTCTTCACGCCCTCACGACACCTTGCGGCCGGGCAGCGCCTCGGGCAGATCGTGGCCGGACTGACACGCGGCATCGAGCAAGCCGAGCAGGAGACCGGCGTGCGCTGCATGTTGATCTGCGATATCGACCGGGCCTTCGGTGGGGCCGCCGGACGCGAGCTGGTCGATCGGCTGGTCGAGCTGCGGGGAGCCGGCGGAGCTGAGCGTGTGATCGGCCTCGGCATGGACTCGACCGAGAAGGGGGTGGACCCCCGCCAGTTCAGCGAAGCCTTCTCCGTGGCGCGACAGGCGGGTCTCCGGCGCACCGGGCACGCGGGGGAGGACCTCGGTCCAGCCAACATTGCGACCGCCCTGGCGGCACTCCAGATCGAACGAATCGATCATGGCCTGGCGATTCTGGAGGACTCTGAGCTGGCGCACCGCGTCGCCGAGGAGCGGATACCCCTGACGGTCTGCCCTAACAGCAACGTGCTGATCGCGAACAAGTTTGCGCGGCTTGAGGACCACCCATTTCAGCGCATGCGGCAGGCGGGGCTGCTGGCCACCCTCAACACCGACGACCCCGCGATGACCGACCTTGACCTGGGCCGGGAATACCGCAGCGTGGCCCTGGCGCTGGGCATGACCTGGTCGGATATCGTGGCGGTGAGCCTCGACGGCATCGAGGCGAGCTGGCTGGACGCCGGCGAGAAGCAGGCCATGCGGGCGTCCTTCGAACGCGATATCGCGGCCATCGAAGCATGAGCGGTGAGCAAATTCCGCCTCGGGTAGACCTTGTCTTCACGGGTGGCTCGGTGGTTGACGGCAGCGGAATGCCGCCGCGCCCTGGCACCGTCGCCTCGCTCGAGGGCCGGCTGGCGATTGGAGAGGCGGACTGGCGGCCCGAGGCGGGCCGCGCCGTCGACGCCACTGGACTGGTGGTCGCTCCGGGCTTCATCGACCTGCACAGCCATGGCGGCCTCGTCATCCTGGCCGATCCGCGTTACGAGCCCAAGGTGCGACAGGGCGTCACCACCGAGGTGATCGGCGTCGATGGCAACGGCTACGCGCCGTTCCTCCGGCACGAGGATCTGATTGCCTTCGTCGAGCTCAATGGCGGGCTCGATGGGCGTCCGGAGATCGACTACGACTGGAGCAACGTCGCCTCGTACATCGGTCGCTACGACCGCGGCCAGGCTATCAACGTGGCGGTCATGATCGGTAACAGTGCGCTCCGCATCGGCGCCATTGGCTGGGACGATCGGCCGGCCGATGGCAGGGCACTGGCCAGCATGCAGGCCGCCCTGCGCGAGGCGATGGAGGAGGGCGCGTACGGTGTCAGCAGCGGGCTCGACTACCCGCCAGGCTCGTTCGCCTCGACCGATGAGCTCGCCGCGCTCACCGCCACGGCAGCGGCGCTGGGTGGCTTCTATCACACGCATGTGCGGTACCCGCTCGGCGACCGCTTTCTCGATCCGTTCCGCGAGGCGATCGAGATCGGCCGGCGTGGCGACGGGCCGGTGCACCTCACCCACTTCTACCACCGCCGGTCATACCCGGGTGGCCCCGAGCAGCTGCTCGAGCTGGTCGACGAGGCGCGTCGTCTTGGTACGGACGTCACCTTCGATACGTACCCGTACGAGTGGGCCTCCACCCGGCTGCTCATCCAGCTCCCGCCATGGGCACAGGCCGGGGGGCCGATGGCGCTCAAGGAGCGCCGGGCTGATCGGTCGGTCCGTGAACAGCTGCGCGCCGAGCTGGCGGCGCGCAGCGCCGCGTATGCGGGCGCCGCCGACTGGGCCGATGTGCGACTCGGTGCCTTCACCCGCCCGGAGAACCTGCCGTTCGAGAGTCGCACGTTGGCCGATGTGATGCGTGAGCGCGGCATCGACGCGGTCGATGCGATCTGCGACCTGCTGCTCAGCGAGGACCTGCGCGTCGCGCAGGTGACCAGCGGCCCGTGGAGCGAGACGCTCCCCTACTTCATTCGCCATCCGGTGGGCATGGTCGGCACCGATTCGACCTTCCTCGGTGACAAGCCGTCGCCGCGCACCTACGGCTCGTTTCCGCGCATCCTCGGCCAGTTCGTGCGCGACGAGCAGCTGCTGTCCCTCGAGGAGGCGGTGCGCAAGATGACCTCGGCACCCGCTGCGCGGCTCGGCCTCCCCGATCGAGGCCTCCTCCGCGACGGGTATGCGGCCGACCTGGTGGCCTTCGATCCGAACCGGGTGCGCTCCAACGCGACGTATGACGAGCCGCGCCGCTACCCCGACGGAATCGAGTACGTGGCGGTCAACGGCGAGCTGGTGGTGGACCGTGGCCGCCACACCGGAGCGCTGCCCGGTCGCGCCCTCCGGCGGGGTGCTATCGTCCGGCGAGGAGGAGCGAGGAGCGCATGACGCGGACTCTCCCAGCCGGAGCGCGCCAGACGGGCCGCGCGCAAGCGCGCCTGCCGCTGCGCCGCGAGGGTCCGGCCAAGCTCACCGGACTGGCCATGTACGCCGACGACCTCATCTTCCCGGGGGCGTGGTACGGCGCCACCATTCGCTCGACCGAGCCGCATGCGCGACTGGTGGCCATTGAGCTGGACGAGGCGTTCGATTGGAGCCGGGTGGTGGTGGTGACCGCTGCCGATATCCCCGGTGACAACGTGGTCAGCCTGATCCGCGACGATCAGCCGATCCTGGTGCCGGTGGGCGGGGAGGTCCAACACCAGGCCGAGCCGCTGTGCCTGGTCGCGGCGCCGGATCGGTCGACCCTGCGCGAGGCGAAACGTCACCTCCGCATTCGCACCGAGCGACTGCCCGCTGTCTTCGACCCGCTGGA
This sequence comes from Chloroflexota bacterium, assembly GCA_031370085.1. Classification (GTDB taxonomy): domain Bacteria; phylum Chloroflexota; class Limnocylindria; order QHBO01; family QHBO01; genus CF-167. Next base: position 14,318 of record JANMPX010000045.1, read on the forward strand.
GTCACGCGACGAGATCTCTCACTGCAACATCGGGCGCGGTGACATCGACCTGGGATTTGGCGAGGCTGACCTGGTGGTCGAAGGAACGTATCGAGTCGGACACCAGGAGCAGCTGTACATCGAGAACCAGGCGATGATCGCCATCCCCCGCCCTGACGGTGGCGTCACCGTGCACGGCTCGTGCCAGTGCCCGTACTACATCCACCGCGCGCTGAAGCGCTCCCTCGAGCTGACCGATGCACAGGCGGTGGTGATCCAGGCGGAGACCGGCGGCGGCTTCGGAGGCAAGGAGGAGTACCCCTCGATCGTCGCGCTCCACGCGGCACTGCTGGCACGCAAGCTCGGCAAGCCCGTGCGCATGATCTACGACCGTCACGAGGACCTCAGCGCCACGACCAAGCGCCACCCGGCGGTGATCCGCCATCGCACCGGGGTGACCTTCGACGGGCGGCTGGTGGCACAGGAGATCGAGGTGGTGATGGATGGCGGGGCGTACTGCACGCTGACGCCCGTTGTGCTTTCGCGTGGCGTGCTGCACGCAGGCGGCCCGTATCGGTGCCCGAACGTGCAGATCCGGGGGCGGGCGATGGCCACCCACACACCGCCCAACGGCGCCTTCCGCGGCTTCGGTGCCCCGCAGGTCGAATTTGCGGCTGAGATGCAGGTCAACCGGATCGCCGACGCCCTTTCCATCAGTCCGCTCGAGCTGCGTCGTCGCTGGGCGTTCCGCGAGGGGGATGTCACTCCCACCGGGCAGCTGCTCCGCGAAAGCGTGGCTGCGGTCGAGGTTCTCGAAGCTGCGGCCGAGGCGAGCGAGTTCGTACGCCATGCCGAACAGACCCGTCGGGTCCGCGAGGCCCGGCTGCCTTCAGCCCGCGTGGCCTCGGGGATTGGCCTTGCGCTCGGCTGGCATGGCGCCGGCTTCACCGGTTCTGGCGAGGTGCACATCGCCAGCGTCGCGTCGGTTGTTCTGACCGATATCGGCGCGATCCAGGTGTTGACCGCGCAGACGGAGATGGGCCAGGGGACCAGGACCATCTTCCCGCAGCTCGTAGCGGCGGAGCTCGGCGTCGATGCCGATGACGTGGAGGTCGCGCCGCAGGACACCAGCGTCGTCCCCGACTCCGGCCCCACGGTCGCCTCGCGGACGGCGATGGTCGTCGGCGGGCTGATCATCAACGCGGCGCGACGGCTGCGAGCGCAGGTCGAGTCGGCAACCGGGCGCGACTTCGCCGATTCGTACCGCGACTTTGCGACCGAGCATGGTGGCCTGCGGGTCGATGAGCGGTTCACCCCGTACCCAAATGTCGATTTTGACGACGCCACCTACACCGGCGATGCATACCCCGCCTTCGGCTGGGCCTGCGCGGTGGCCCAGGTCGACGTCGACCTCGATACCGGCGAGGTTACGGTCCGCGATGTCGTCTCGGCCGATGACGCCGGGCGCATCATCCATCCGATCCTTGCCGAGGGCCAGGTCGAGGGCGGCACCCTTCAGGCGGTCGGCTACGCCACCATCGAGGAGATCAAGCTGGTCGATGGGCGCTATCTGAACGACCGATTGGCGACCTACCTGATCCCCACCTCGCTCGACGCGCCACGCATCCACTCCATCCTGGTGGAGAAGCCGTTCTCCGGCGCCCCGCATGGAGCGAAGGGTATCGGCGAGCTGCCGATGGATGTCGGGGCTCCGGCCGTCGTGGCGGCCATCCATGACGCGACAGGGGTCTGGATCCATGACCTCCCCGCCACCCCGGAACGGATCCTGGCAGCGCTGACCGGCGATCCTGCGCCCGCCGGGCCGGGCGTGAGCGCGCCCGCACCCGAGAATGGGGCTGCGTGAGCTACCGGTTCGTGGTGAATGGCGAGCCGGTCGAGGTCGAGGTGCCCGGCATGCGCCGCCTTCTCGACGTCCTACGCGAGGATCTGCGCCTGACGGGCACCAAGGAGGGCTGCGGTGAAGGCGAGTGTGGCGCGTGCAGCGTGCTGCTCGATGGTGCGGTGGTCGATTCCTGCCTGGTGCCCGTCTGCCAGGTCGACGGAGGGGTCGTCCTGACCGTTGAGGGACTCGCCGGCACGGAGCCGCTCAGCGATCTGCAGGCCGCCTTTCTGGAGACCGGCGGCGCGCAATGCGGGATCTGTACGCCCGGCATGCTAATGGCCGCCGAGGCATACCTTGCGTCAGGCGGCCCGGCAACTGACGAAGCGATCCGCGAGGCGATCGCCGGCAACCTGTGCCGCTGCACGGGCTACACCAAGATCGTCGAGGCGATCGCGCTCGCGGCTGACCGCCGTCGCGGCGACGCTCAAGCCTGACCCGATGCCGTCCGAGCCGCCGGTCGTCTCGCCGCGTACGCTGGCCGATGCCTACGAGGTGCTGGCGTCCGCACCTCACCGCCCGTTGGCCGGTGGCACCGACCTTCTCGTCCAGATCACCGGGGAGCTCGGCGAGCTGCCGGAGCGCATGCTGGACATCTGGCGCCTCGACGAGCTGCGCGGCATCCGGGTGGAGGCCGAGACGATGCTGATCGGTGCCCTGACCACCTATGCCGATATCCGGCGGTCTCCGTTGGTGGCTGAGCTTCTGCCGGCCTTTGCGGAAGCAGCAGCAACAATCGGCGCGGCGCAGATCCAGAACCGCGGGACGATCGGCGGGAACGTGGTCAACGCCTCTCCGGCGGGCGACATGCTGCCGTTGCTGCTGGCCGCCGACGCGCAGCTCATCGTCGGCAGCGCGCGCGGCGAGCGCTCAGTGGCGGCGGGCGAGTTCTGGCCGGCCTATCGCCGCACCGCACTCGCCAATGACGAGCTGCTGCTACGGATCAGCATCCGTCTGCCTCCAGGGCGGCAGATCCGCTACCGCAAGGTCGGGACGCGGCGCGCCCAGGCGATCAGCAAGGTGGTGATGGCTCTTGCCTGGCAGGCCGATGGCGATGATGTCGGACCCTGGCACGAGGTGCGCCTGGCCCTCGGCTCAGTGGCCGCCGTGCCGATCCGCGCGGCGCGCACCGAGGCGGTGCTGGAGGGCGCCGCGCCGACCGAGACAAGCGCCGACCGCGCCGCGTCGACGCTGTCAGATGAGATTGCGCCGATCGACGATGTGCGCTCGACCGCCGACTACCGACGTGCGGTCGCCTCGCGTGTGCTGCACCGGCTGATCCGCGAGCAGGGACGCTGGTAGCAGTGTCTGGCGGCATGCAGGTCAACGAGCCGGCGGTCGAGCACGCCGACGAAGTCCTGACGCCTGAGGCGGTGGATTTCATCGTCGGACTGCATCGGTCCTTCAACCCGCGACGCCTGGAGCTTCTCGCTGCCCGCAGGGAGCGCCAGGACGCCTTTGATGCCGGCCAGCTGCCGAGCTTTCTGCCGGAAACGGCGCATATCCGCGAAGACCCGACCTGGCGGGTCGCGGCGGCGCCGGCCGACCTGGACGACCGGCGGGTGGAGATCACCGGCCCCGCCGAGCCGAAGATGATGATCAACGCCCTGAACTCGGGCGCCCGCGTCTTCATGGCCGACCTGGAGGACGCCCTCTCCCCCACCTGGGGCAACCTCGTCACCGGCCAGTGGGCGATCCGGGAGGCCGTACGACGGAGTCTGCGGTTCGAGGCCAGTGAGAAGGACTACGCGCTCAACCCTCGAATCGCGACGCTCGTCGTCCGACCGCGGGGCTGGCACCTGGACGAACTGCATCTCCTGGTTGATGGTTCCCCGATCTCGGCGAGCCTGTTCGACTTCGGCCTCGTCTTCTTCCACAACGCGCGCGAGCAGCTCGCCCGCGGATCCGGCCCGTACTTCTACCTGCCCAAGCTCGAGTCGCACCTCGAGGCGCGCCTCTGGAACGACGTCTTTGCGGCCGCCCAGCGCCAGCTCGACATTCCGCGCGGCAGCATCCGCGCCACGGTCCTGATCGAGACCATCCTGGCCGCCTTCGAGATGGAGGAGATCCTCTACGAGCTGCGCGAGCATGCATCCGGGCTCAACGCCGGACGCTGGGATTACATCTTCAGCCTCATCAAGAAGTTCCACTCTCGGCCCGACATGATTCTGCCCGATCGT
>JANMPX010000079.1:0-1769 GCA_031370085.1 Chloroflexota bacterium
CCGCGTTGTCCATCAGCCCGCCCTCGATGAGCTTCAACGTGGCAGCCCCCGCAGCCGCGCAGACCGGGTTCCCGGCAAAGGTCGAGCCGTGCGCGCCGGCCGGCCAGGACATGACCGAGTCACGCGCGATGAATGCTCCCAGTGGCATGCCGGAGGCGATCCCCTTGGCCGTGGTCACGATATCCGGCTCGACGCCGGCGTGCTCGATCGCCCACCAGCGCCCGGTGCGGCCCATGCCGGATTGGATCTCGTCGGCGATCAGCATGATGCCGTGCTCGTCGCAGATCTCCCGCAGGCCGCGCAGGAACGCGGCCGGCGCCGGGAAGTAGCCGCCTTCACCCTGGATCGGCTCGATCACGATGGCGGCCACGTCGCGCGGTGCGATGAGCCGCCCGAGGATGCTCTTGCGCAGCACATCGAGCTCGGCGCTGCCATCGCCGCCGCTCCCCTCGCGCCAGGCTCGGATGCGGGGAAACGGGGTGTGATGGACCATCGGCAGCAACGGCCCGAAGCCGGCGCGCTGCTTGATCTTGCTGTTGGTGAGTGACAGGGCCCCCATCGTCCGCCCATGGAAGGCTCCCTCGAAGGCGATGAGGCCGGGCCGGTGGGTGTGGTAGCGCGCCAGCTTGATGGCGCCCTCGACCGCCTCGGTCCCCGAGTTGGTCAGAAAGACGCGGGCCGGCTCGTCGAAGGGGGCGATCCGCGCCAGGTGCTCGGTGAGCTCCACGTAGCGCGGCTCGTAGAAATCAGTGGCGGCAATGTGGATCAGCCGCTCGGCCTGCTCCTTGATTGCGGCAACGACCTGTGGATGGCCGTGACCGGTGGAGCAGACCGCGATCCCTGCCGCGAAGTCCAGAAAGCGGTTGCCATCGACATCGGTCACCACGTAGCCGCTGCCGCTCTCCGCCACGAGGGGATAGGCGCGCGTCAGGCTGGGGCTGACCACCGCGTCGTCGCGGGCGATCAGGGCGCGCGCTCGCGGTCCGGGTAGCTCAGTGATGATCTGCGGCACGGTCATACGCGCAGCCGCGGAGGAAGGGTGGGCCTCGAGGGTCATCGGTACCAACTCCGAGTGGAGTGGCGCGTCCTGCCCGCGCCCCTGGCTAGCTGGATCCCTATCGTACCGCCTTCACCGCTTCGCCGATGAGCCCAGGCCCGCGGTACACCAGGCCGGTCCACAGTTGCAGCAGGTCGGCACCGGCGCCGCGCACGGCCGCCGCGTCATCGGCGCTGCCGATCCCGCCCGAAGCGATGATCACCAGTCGATCGCCCGCCAGCGCGCGTGCCTGTCTGACGGCCGCCACCGTCCGGTCCAGCAGCGGTGCCCCCGACAGGCCGCCGACCTGCTCGGACAGCTCCGTCGGTGACCGAAGCGCAGCGCGTTCCAGGGTGCTGTTGGACAGGATCAGACCGGCGGCGGGGGTTCCAAGCAGGGCGGTGATGATCGTCGCGCGATCGGCCTCCTCGAGGTCGGGAGCCAGCTTCACCATCAGCGGAGGGCGGTGCTGCCGCCGCTCGCCCGCGTCGGCCAGCGCCTCCACGAGCTGGACAAGGCGCTCGGGAGCCTGTTGGGCGCGCAGGCCCGGGGTGTTCGGTGAGCTGACGTTGATGACCAGGTAATCAGCGATGGGGCCGGTCAGGCGTTCCGCGGCAAGGTAGTCGTCGAGCACTCCTGTTTCAGGCGTCCCACGATTCGGGCCAAGGTTGACGCCGACCACGAAGCCGTCGGGCAGATGGCGTCGAGCCAGCATCACGTTGCGCGAGATGGC
>JANMPX010000089.1:0-25841 GCA_031370085.1 Chloroflexota bacterium
TCCAGGACGTAGACCTTCAGATGTTGGCCGATGCGGTAGTGCTCGCCGGAGAGCTGCTCGCTGACCGCGAGTACCGCCTCGACGCCCTTGCCCATGTCAAGCACCACGGCCTGGTCGGTGGTGCGATGCACCACGCCGGTCATGATCTCGCCCTCGCGGCTGACGTACTGGCTGTAGACGACGTCGCGCTCCGCCTCGCGGAGACGCTGCCGGTAGACCTGGGCGGCGGTCTGCGCAGCGATCCGTCCGAGCTGGGCCTGCGTGACGTTCTCGGGGACGCGGACCTTGGCGCCGACGCCGGTCGCCGGGTCGATCTGCTGAGCCGCGGAGACCAGCATCTGAAGCTCTGGATCGGTCACCTCATCGGGGGTGGCCATCACCTCGTACTCACGGAAGACGCTGATCTGCCCGGTCTCCGGATCGACGTGCACCACGACGTTCTCCGGGGCGTCGGCATTGCGCCGATACGCAGACTCGATCGCCTGCTCGAGGGTGTGGATGAGGATCTCCTGCGGAACGCCTTTCTCGGCGTTCAGCTGGAGCAGCGCGCCGATAAAGTCTCGGTTCACATCCGCACCTCGCCCGTTCCGGGCAGAAACAAAAACGTGGGACTGGCGAACCGACCCACGTTGGTACTCACGATCAGTATCGATTTGGTCCGCTCACGGTCGGCGAAACCGCCCGAAGTATAGCAGTCGAGATCGGCCCCCGCCATTGGGCCGGGGTGGCGAATCAGCCGCCGATGAGGCGCGAGATGTCGCGAATCGAGATCAGGATGACCAGCGCGATGAGCACCATGAAACCGGTCAGATAGATCAGCGCCTCGCGTTCGGCCGGCAAACGGCGGCGTCGTACCGCCTCGATCACCACGACCGCGATGCGCCCGCCATCCAGCGGCGGGAAGGGCAGCACGTTGAGCACGCCCAGATTGACTGACAGGATCCCGACGAAGATGAGCTGGCTGACGAGCGGTGCGCGCAGCACGCGGCCCGTCTCCGCGGCAATACCGATCGGGCCGACCGCGTTCCCGCCGCTTGGATTGAGCCCCAGCAACCCACCGACCGCGGTCGCCAGGCCCCCGGGGATCTGCACCGCCAGCTCCCGAACAGCGCCAAATCCCTGGCCGATGGCCGCCAGCGGTCCATTCACCGGCGAGGGCACCTCGATGAATCGCTGCGGCTCGTAGCTGAATCCGACGGCGCCGAGACCCTGCGCCTCTTGCTCGGCGGTCAGCGCCCGCGGCTGCACTGTGCTCGTCAGCTCGGCACCGTGGCGCCGAATGGTGAGGGTCACCTCGCGGCCGGCACGGGAGCGCAGGTAGGCGGTCATGTCCTGCGAGATGGGGAACGTGCGCGCGTCTGCCGCAAGCAGGATGTCCCCAACCTGCAGGTGCGCCGCCACGGCCGGGCTGTTGGCCTGGATCTCGGTGATGCTGAGTGGTCCCCTGCCCTGCTGGGCCGGCAGGCTGAGCGCCACGGCGAAGAGGATCCCCGCCAGCAGGAAGTTCATTACCACCCCGGCCAGCAGAACGACGATCCGGACCCAGATCGGGCGCCGGTTGAAGGCCCCCGCCATCGCGCGGTCGACGGCGGCCTCCGAAAGACCCTGCTGCCGCATCTTCTCGGCTTCCGACTCCCCGTCTTCGCCGAGCATCTTGACGAAACCGCCGAGGGGGATCCAGTTGATGGAGTACCTCGTGCCGCGCCACACCACCGAGCCGATCCGGGGCGGGAAGCCGACGCCGAACTCCTGGACGGTGATCCCCGCGCGCTTGGCCACCAGGAAGTGCCCCAGCTCGTGCACCAGGACCAGCACCACGAGCACGGCCAGGAACGCAACGATCGTCCCGAGCACCGACATCAGGCGGTCCCCCCGATGCCCAGCTCGACCGACAGAGCCCCACGCACCTCCGCATCCAGGGCGACGATCCCGTCTTCATCAGGCTCTGGCGACGCGCCCCAGCGCGCAACGGCCTCCTCGATCGTGACCGCGATGCGCGGGAATGGGATCGTGCCTGCGAGGAAGGCCTCCACCGCCACCTCATCGGCCGCATTCAGGATCGTCCCCCGGTTCCCGCCGCTGGCGGCCGCTCGACGAACGGCGTCGTACGCCGGGAATCGGCCCATCTCAAGCGGGAGGAATTCGAGCGTGCCCCACTCCTCGGGGCCGGGATGCGAGACCACGGATGGCAGCCGCTCCGGGTGCGACAGCGCGTACTGGATCGGCAGGCGCATGTCCGGCATGCCGAGCTGGGCCTTGTAGGAGCCATCGATGAACTCGACAAGCGAGTGCACCACGCTCCGGGGGTGAATCACGGCTTGAATCCTATCGTAGGGGAGGCGATACAGCCACCGAGCCTCGATCGCCTCGAAGGCCTTGTTGACGAGGGTCGCCGAGTCGATGGTGATCTTCGGACCCATCTGCCAAGTCGGATGGGCCAATGCCTGCGCCGGGGTCACCGCGTCGAGGTCCCGAGGAGCGAAGTCTCGGAACGGGCCGCCCGATGCGGTGAGGACGAGGCGCACCACAGACTCCCGCTGCTCCCCGACCAGGCACTGCCAGATGGCCGAGTGCTCCGAATCGATGGGCCGCAGGCGTTCCAGTGGGTCGCCGCCGAGCCGATCCAGCTCCGCCGCAACCAGGTGCCCACCCACGACCAGGGTCTCCTTGTTTGCCAGCGCGACCTTGCGGCCTGCTGCCAGGCAGCAGAGGACGGCGCGGAGCGCGGCGATGCCGGAGGTTGCCACCACTGCGATCTCGGCTCCGGGCAACATCACGAGCTCCTCGAGGCCGCCCCCTGCCCAGCGCTCCGCGTCAAGGCCTGCCGGCCGGCCGGCCGCGTTCCAGAATCTGGCGTCGGGCCACGCTTCCACCTGCTCGGCAAACAACGCCGACGGATGGCCCGCAGCCATGCCGACCAGGTGGAAACGATCCGGATGCCGAGCGATGACTTCGAGCGTCTGTCGGCCGATCGAGCCGGTCGAGCCCAGGAGAACAACCCCTGTCACAGCTGGAATCCCGCGACCAGGAGGGCATACCCGACCAGGACCGGTGCCGCGAACAGGAAGGAATCGACGCGATCGAGGATCCCCCCATGGCCGGGGACCAGGAATCCCGATTCCTTTCGCCCGGCAGCGCGTTTCAGCATCGACTCCGCGAGATCACCGGCCTGCGCCGCCAGGCCGATCAAGGGACCGAGCACCAGGGGATGCCAGGCCTGGAGACCGACCAGTGCCGAGCCGATTCCCGCCGCCAGGGTGGCGGCGACCAGCCCGCCCGCGAGCCCCTCGACCGTCTTGGACGGGCTGATGTGGTCGATCAGCCGGCGTCGGCCAAGCCAGCGCCCGGTCAGGTAGGCGCCACTGTCGTAGCCCCACACCACGATCAGCAACATCAGCACCCAGGCAACCCCGGAACCCAGACCGACGATGCCGACCGGAGTACCGGCCGAACCTCCGCCCGGCGCCAGGTGCCCGACCACTGCGATGAAGGGAACCAGCAGGCCCACGTAGGCCACACCGAAGGAGGTGGTCGCCCAACTCAGGAATCCACGCCTCGGGTCGGATCGGGTGAAAGCGGCAAGTGCCAGCAGGAAAATCGCCGCGGCGAGCGCCACCAGGGGCAGGCCAATCGGCGCGGTGGCGCGCAGCAGGTCCGACAGGATGCCCCCCACCAGCGCGCCATTTGCGCTCACCAGGCCTGCGCCGGCCACGAACAGTCCGCACGCCAGCCCCAGCACCTGCGGGGGTTCGAAACCGCTGGCATCGAGCAGCGAGATCAGCTCGACCATCGCGAGGAAGGCGATGAGCCCGACCAGGATCGCCAGCCATGGTTCGCCGACCAGCGCGACGACAACCACGATCGGCATCAGGATGGCGGCGCTCAGCAGGCGTGTGCGGAGCATGCTCAGGCGCCGTAGCGTCGTTGCCGGCGCGCAAACTCGGCGAGCGCGGCGTCCAGGTCGGCCTCACCGAAGTCTGGCCACAGCGCCGGCGAGAAGACCAGCTCGGCGTACGCGCCCTGCCACAGCAGGAAGTTGCTCGTCCGCTGCTCGCCGCCGGTGCGAATGATCAGGTCGGGATCCGGCTGACCCGCGGTGTAGAGCTGGTCGGACAGCCGCTGCTCGTCGATCGCCGACGCCACAGTCCCGGCCTCAGCAAGGGCTCGCGCGGCGTCGACGATCTCGGCGCGACCCGAATAGTTGAATGCGATGTTGAGGATCATCCGCGATCCGGCACTGGTCCGATCCTCCGCAGCGCGGATTGAATCTTGGATCGCGCGGGGCGCCTCCAGCAACCGGCCGATCACCTTCACCCGGACCCCCTGGCTCACCAGTTCATCGGTGTGCTCGCGCACGGCCCCATCGATGAGGCTGAGGAGTCCGGTCACCTCGTCGTCCGGCCGGCGCCAGTTCTCGCGGCTGAAGACATACAGCGACAGCACCTCGATCCCCTTGTCCGGTGCAACCCGGACGACCGGGCGAATGGCCTCGACCCCCTGGACGTGGCCGGCGATCGCCGGCAGACCGCGAGCCGCCGCCCAGCGGCGATTGCCGTCCATGATGATGGCGACGTGGCGTGGGCGCTTGCGAGCCGGCAGCGCCTCAGACCTCCATCACTTCGGCCTCTTTGCGCTCTGCATGCTGGTCGATCGCATCAATGTGGCGATCCGTCAGGCGCTGCAGCGCATCGAGCTCACGGCGCTCCTCGTCCTCCGACACGGTCCCTTCCCGGAGAGACCGCTTCAGGTGGTCGGCCACGTCACGCCGGTGGTTTCGGACCTCCACCCGGGCTTCTTCGGCCCGCCGCCGCACCTGCTTCACCATCTCGCGGCGACGATCCTCGGTCAGGGGCGGCACGTTGAGCCGAACGACCGTGCCGTCAACATTGGGGACCAGGCCGATGTCGCTCTTGGTGATGGCTCGCTCAATGGCGGACAGCACCGAACGGTCCCAGGGCTGGATGAGGATCAGGTGCGGATCGGGCGTGCTGATGCCGGCGATCTGGTTCAGGGGGGTCGGCGTGCCGTAGTACTCAACCGAGATGCGCTCGACAAGGGCGGTTGACGCACGGCCGGTCCGGACGCCAGCCAGGTCACGATCCATCGCGTCGATGGCGCGCTGCATCTTCGGCTCCGCCGCCACCAGCTCGGGATGCGTCATCGCCTCACCTCATGCCCCGATGAGCGTGCCGATCGGCTCTCCGCGCACAGCACGGACGATGTTCCCCGGCTGTGTCATGTCAAAGACCACGATCGGCATCTCGTTGTCCATCGCCAGGCTCACCGCTGTGGCATCCAGCGCCTCGAGACGATTGGCCAGCAGCTCGGTGTAGCCGATACGCGTGTACCGAGTGGCGGTGGGATCCTTTTCCGGGTCGGCATCGTACACCCCGTCCACCCGGGTCGCCTTCAGAATCACCTCGGCCCGCAGCTCCACGGCCCGGAGAGTGGCAGCGGTGTCGGTGGTGAAGTAGGGATTGCCGGTGCCCGCCACCAGGACCACCACCCGTCCCTTCTCCAGGTGACGCATCGCGCGTCGCCGGATGTACGGCTCGCAGATCTCGTTCATGGCGATGGCACTCATCACGCGCGTCGGACAGCCTGCCTGCTCGAGGGCATCCTGCAGGGCAAGGCCGTTCATGGCGGTGGCCAGCATGCCCATGTAGTCACCAGTTGCCCGATCCATCCCGCTGGATGCGGCCGCGAGCCCACGGAAGATGTTTCCGCCACCCACAACCACCGCGATCTGGATGTCGCCGGTTCGTGCTTCCGCCACCTGGGTCGCGATCCCACGTGCCATGTCAGGATCAATGCCGTACTGGCGGCCACCGAGCAGCGCCTCGCCGGAGAGCTTCAGCAGGACGCGCCGGTAGACCGGGGCGACCTGATCACTGTCCGGCACCTAGGCGGCCTCCTCGCCATCCTGGGCAGCCGTCTCGCCGATCGCCATCCTGGTAAACCGCGCCACGCGAATATTCTCGCCCAGCAGAGCCACCTTCTCGGTGATCAGATCGGCGATTCGCCTGTCTGTGTCGCGGTACGGCTGGTCCAGCAGGCAGATCGTCTCGATCCACTTGTTGAGCTTGCCCTCCACGATGGTCGGCACCCGATCGACCGGTCGCCCATCACGCTCGGCGTCGGCGGTGAGCAGCGCGCGCTGCTCGGCGAGGACCTGGGCGGGAATGTCGTCGCGACTGACGTAGGTCGGCGACAGCCCGGCGACCTGCATCGCCAGTTCACGCGCGAGCTGCTGGAAGTCCTCGGTGCGAGCCACGAAATCGGTCTCGCAGTTGAGCTCGAGCAGCACGCCGAGACGGGCACCGTGATGGATGTAGCTGGCGACGACGCCTTCGCGTGCCGTGCGGCCCGCCTTCTTGGCCGCGGTCGACAGTCCCTTCTCGCGGAGCCAGGCGACCGCCTTCTCGACGTCCCCACCGCTCTCCTCGAGTGCGCGCTTGCAATCCATGATCCCCGCCCCCGTCTGCTCGCGGAGGCGCTTCACATCCTCAGGTTTGATCACTGACCGGTTGTCCTTCCTGGTTCTCCCCGCTTTGCCGGTCACGCCAGCGTCGGGTCGTCCTCGTTCTCTTCCTCGCTGGCCTCTGCGGCGCGGCGCGTACGAGCGCGCCGTTCCTCCTCTTCGTCCTCCTCGGGCTCCGGCTCGAAGACGAGCGCCTCACCGGAGGCCAGGGCAGCACTGTAGTCGGCATCCACGTCGAGGGTGGTCTCATCGACCGGCGGCATCGCCTCCGCCTGCTCGAATTCCTCGTCGAGCCGTGCCTGTCGCTCGGCGTGTGCCTCGAGGACGGCATCGGCCACCTTGGATGCGATCAGCCGAACCGACCGAATGGCGTCGTCATTGGCCGGGATCACCCAATCGATCTGGTCCGGATCGCAGTTCGTGTCGGTGATCGCCACGATCGGGATCTCGAGGCGACGGGCCTCGGCCACAGCGATCGATTCCCGGTTTGGATCGACAATGAAGAGAGCCCCGGGCACACGTCGCATCCGGCGAATGCCGCCGAGCGCGTGGTTGAGCTTGGTGATCTCTTCGGTGAGCTTGCCCGCCTCTTTCTTGGTGAGGCGCTCGAACTCGCCCGCGTCCCGGCGTGCCTCCAGTGCCTCGAGGCGCTGGATGCGGCGCTTGATTGTCGTGAAATTGGTAAGCATCCCGCCCAGCCACCGGTTATTGACGTGATGCTGTCCGCTGCGTTCGGCTTCCTGCGCGACGTTCTCCTGGGCCTGCTTCTTGGTGCCGACGAACAGGATGCTGTCGCCGTGCCGGATCGTCTCGCGCACGAATTCGAGGGCGGCGTCCAGGCGCGTCACGGTCTGGGCCAGGTCGATGATGTGGATTCCGTTGCGCTCCGCAAAGATGTAGTCGCGCATCTTCGGGTTCCAACGGCGAGTCTGGTGCCCAAAATGGACACCGGCCTCAAGGAGCTGCTTCATGCTGACGGCAGCCAAGCGGGGTTCCTCCGGTTCTTTCCTCCGCTCGCCTCAACTTCCGCCGATCGACCCGTCCCGGGGGACGAGCACCGCCGACCGCGGAATCAACGAGCGTGTGTGATGGATGGTCTCCGGCTCGCAAAGCGGCTTCGCCGCCGCCCCCGGGTCGCCGCCGAGTATAGCACCGGCCTCGAGCGGCCCTCCCCCGACCTTCCCGGCTCCCCTGCCAAGGGTACCGAAGTACCCCAATCTCCACCCGCTCGTACCTTGACCGATCGGTCATCGAACCTAGGATGCGGTCGCGGCCGTGACCCGGATTGCACGCCGCCAGGATTCCGCAGGGACGGGAGACCACGCACCAATGCGACGAACACGCCAGCCGCGTCTCGCTTCGCTCGCCGCCGTGGTGGCGCTGCTCGGCGTCGGCGCCGCAGTCATGCCGGCGACAGCCACCGATCGAGTGGTCATCGTGCGCGCGGGCGACACATTGAGCCAGATCGCGCTCGACCACGGGGTCAGCGTGGCGCAGCTCGTCGCATTGAACGGCCTGCGCGACGCGAGCCGCATCTTTCCCGGCCAGCGGCTGAAAGTGCGTGCCGCGGCGTCTGCCGCCAAGGTCGCCACCGCGGCGACCCCTGAGCCTGTGATCCATCGGGTCGCCTCGGGAGAGAACCTGACGGTCATCGCGAAGCGGTACCGGACCACGATCGCCGCCATCGTCAAGGCCAACGGGCTCCGCAACGCGTCGTACCTGCGCGTCGGTCAACGGTTGACGATCCCGGTCGGCGCAGCGGCGCCTGCGAATTCAGGACGCTCTACCTCGGGAATGTCTGCGGCGATGGCTGCGGCCGTTGTACAACGCGATGCCCTGCGCCAGCTGCTTGCCAGGGAGGCCAGGTCTCACGGTGTGCCGGTCGCCCTCGTGCTGGCGGTTGCCTGGCAGGAATCGGGATGGCAGCAGAAGGTCGTCAGCTCGACTGGGGCGATCGGCGTCATGCAGCTGCAGCCGGAGACCGCCGAGTGGATCGGCAGCGCCATGCTTGGCAGCCGCGTGGACCCAGACGACACCGTCTCGAACATTCGAGCCGGGATCGTGCTGTTGAAGCACTACCTGGTTCGGTACGGCGCTGATCGCTCGCTGGTCCTCGCGGCGTATTACCAGGGCGAGCGCGGAACCGATCTGCATGGCGTCTACCCGGCCACGCGGCCGTACATTGCGTCGATCCGTGCGCTCGAGGCCATCTTCAGCCGCTAGCCCGGGCGCTACCAGGCGTCGATGCCCGGAATCCGTACCAACTGCCAAGCCGATCGATCGGCCAGCGGGACCACGGTCACCAGGTCGATCCGCAGCGACGCCGCGGATTCAGATCGCTGTGCCTGGAACGACGCCAGGCTCGATCGCAGCCGGGCGACGCGGCGCCGGTCGACACTCTCTGCGGGCGTGCCGGCGCGTGATCGGCGCCGGCTCTTGACCTCGATGCCCACCAGCGTGCCGGCGCTGTCACGACACACGAGGTCGAGCTCACCGCCGGCGCAACGCCAGCGGCGCGCCAGGACATGCCACCCCTCGCTGATCAGCCAGGCAGCCACCGCCTCCTCGGCGCGCTGTCCGAGGAGGTGTCGAGGGTCAGCCATGTCGATGCTCCCGCGGGAGGCGAGCAGCCGTGACGAGGTGCAATCAGCCCTCGGGGTCGAGCTCCTCTTCGCTGAAGAGCTCATCGGAAAGGAGCATCTCGAGCGACAGCTGCTCCCCGGCCAGCATCATGCGCACCGGAGCGAAGGATCGCCGATGCCACTCGCATGGCCCCTCGTTCAGCAGCGCGTCCAAGTGGAATGGCGTGCCGTATCCCTTGTTTCGGCCGAAGCCGTAGGCGGGATACCGGTCGTCGAACTCGGCGCAGATGCGGTCTCGCGTCACTTTGGCCACGATGCTGGCGGCGGCGATGGAGGCGCTGATGGCATCCCCGTCGATGATGGCTCGCTGCGGCAGATCAACATCGCGCAGGCTGAGCGCATCGATCACGAGGTGGTCGGGCGCGTCGGTCAGGTGGTCGAGAGCCTGGCGCATCGCCAGCCTGGTGGCCTCCAGGATGTTGATCCGGTCGATGACTTCGACCTCGATGCAGCCGACGCCGACCCCCTCGGCTCGATCGAGGATCTGCTCGTAGAGGGATTCTCGCCTCGCCCGGGGAACGATCTTGGAGTCTCGCAAGCCCCGGATGCGGTGCCGCTCCGGCAGGATCACCACGGCAGCCACCACCGGACCCGCCAGGGAGCCGCGGCCCACCTCGTCGATGCCTGCGATACGGTGGAACCCAGCCTCGCGAAGCTCTCGCTCGTGTCGCATGTGCGCGTCGCGGGCAACCGTCGAACGACGTCGCGTTCCCCGCTCGACAGATCGGGTCGGGGTGCCGAGCTGCACCGATCTAACGGCCGGGTCGCCGCTCGCGGAGAGTGGCTGACTTGCCGACGCGGTCCCTGAGGAAGTAAAGCTGGGCGCGACGCGCAACACCGTGGCGAACCACCTCGATCTTGTCGACTCGCGGCGCATGTACAAGGAACGTGCGCTCCACGCCAACACCGCTCGCGATCCGGCGCACCGTGATCCGCTGGTTGAGGCCCCCGCCGCGCATGCGCATGACGGTTCCCTCGAACACCTGGATCCGCTCACGGCTGCCTTCCACCACCTTCACGCTCACGCGCACGGTGTCTCCGGAGCTGAGCTCGGGGACGTCGGTTCTGAGCTGCTCGCGCTCGAGCTGCTTGATGACGTTCATCCTGGGGCGACCTCGTTATCGCGGCGTTAGCCGCGGCTTAGTGACGAATCTGGACGCCCCGTGTGCGGCGGGCGTGAAGAACGCGACCGCCACGCGGCCGCGACCGGTCGGAGTATAGCAGCGCCAATCTGGGAGCGGCAAGGCGGCCTATCGGGCGTCGGGGTCCTCTCCCAGGTGCGCCAGTTCGGTCCGATCCCGGTCGGACAGTGGCGCGTCGTCGAGCAGATCGGGACGACGGAGCAGGGTGCGGCGCAGAGCCTCGCGGCGACGCCAGCGCGCGACCTCGCCGTGATTGCCTGAGAGCAGGACCGCGGGGACGTCCATGTCGCGGAAATGCTCGGGGCGCGTGTACTGCGGGCCCTCGAGCAGACCCTCGGCGAATGAGTCCGAGCCCGAGGACTCCGCCTCGATGACACCCGGCACAAGGCGTGCGACCGCTTCGATCAGCACCAGCGCGGGCAGCTCCCCGCCGGTCAACACATAGTCACCGATGCTCACCTCCCGATCGGCAAGGGGTCGTACCCGCTCATCGACGCCCTCGTACCGCCCACACACGATGGCGAGGTGGGCAGCCTTGGCCAATTGGCGCGCCATTGCGTCGGTCAGCCGCTCCCCGGCCGGGTCCATGAGGATCACCAGCGCCCCTGCCGCGCGCAGCGGCTCAACGGCTGCATACAACGGTTCCGGGCGCATCACCATGCCGGCTCCCCCGCCGTACGGATAGTCGTCGACGCTCCGATGACGCCCAATCCCGTGCTGACGAAGGTCGTGCGCGGTGACGGACAGCAGGCCACGCTCGATCGCTCGTCCAATGATCGACACGCGCAACGGCAGGTCGAAAAGCTCGGGAAAGAGGGTCACCACCTCGATCCGCAGCGCGGGCGAAACCTGTTCGACCATCGGTCAGGCGACCTCTTCTGGCTCATAGCGGACAACCATCACGCCCGCCTCCAGATCGATCCGCAGGATGACGTCGCGAAGGGCGGGCAGGAGGAGCTCGCCATCTTCTGCCACCACGCGGTAGACCTCGTTCTCGGCAACGCGGAAGACCTCCGCCAGCGTGCCGAGCGGCTTCCCCGCTTCATCGGTGACGGCCAGCCCCTCAAGCTGGTGCCAGTAGTAGGTGCCAGCCGGGAGCTTGCGGGGAGGCGCCTCGAGGTAACGCCCGACCAGGCCCTCCGCCGAGGCGCGATCCGCGATCCCTTCGAGACGCAGGACGGGCAGCCGGCCACCCCATTCGACCTCGACGATCTGGCGCGGCGACGCCTCGCCCTCGACCCACAGCGGGATCGCGACCGTCAGCCGCTCGGGCCAGTCGGTCAGCGGCTCGATGCGAAGCGCACCGACGAGCCCCTTCGCACCGCGGACGATCGCGACCGCCAGGCGTTCAGTCGTCGCCGACGATCTCCAGCTCGACGCGGCGACCGTCACGGGTGCCCATCACGCGCAGCAGGCTGCGAATGGAATTCGCGATCCGTCCGTCGCGACCGATGACGCGGCCCATGTCGTGCTCGTCGACCTTGAGTGTGAGGGCGACCTCTTCGGGTCCCTCATCGATCTCGACCTTGACGCCGTCGGGGTTGTCGACGAGCGCCCGCGCGACGTACTCGATGAACTCTTTCACTCTGCGGCCTTTGCCGCAGCCTTGGCGGCAGGCTTGCGGGCGCGAACGGCCTTGGCCGGCGTGGCCGGCGTCTTCGGCGCTACCGATGCGGCACTGCCCACACCAGCGAGCTTCATGAGCTTGGCCACCCGCTCCGATGGGGTGGCGCCCTTTGCCATCCAGCTGGCGGCCTTGTCGCCATCGAGCTTCACGGTCGCTGGCTCGGTGAGCGGGTCGTAGTGGCCGATGATCTCGAGCGCGCGACCGTCCCGCGGCTTGCGGCTGTCGATGACGACGATGCGATAGCTCGGACGTTTGGTTGCGCCTACGCGGGCGAGTCTGATTCGTACTGCCAAAGGTGCTTCTCTACCTCTCTGCTGGTCGTTGCGGCTGCCTCACTTGACGGTGAGCACGGCGTGGAATTCCAGGCGGTTGTCATGTGTTGGCGCCGTCATTACCAGGGCGCCTATCTGGTTGAGGATATCGCGTGGCTCGGATCCGAGGTCGAACATCTCGCCTGCGAGCTCAACGAGCCCCGCCGAGCTGATCCACAACTCGTTCCCGCCCCGGCTGCCGGCCAGCCGGAACGGACGGACATAGGCGGCCGCACGGCCGAGGGTGTTCCCGCTGGCGTGGGCCGTCAGGATCGCTGTCACCGCGGCGTCATCTGGTCCGATCACGACCACACCCTCGGTCATTGCGTACGCGACCATTCCGATCTGCGGGACCCGGGCGGTCGTGATAACGATCCCCTGCTCATCGCGTGTCGTGACCGCTGATCCATGCTCGAGCAGGGCAGAGCGCATCCGGTCCAGCGCCGCGAGGGCAGCATCGGGATCCCTCGGCCGCAGGAGCAGGCTGCCGTGGGGCAGCGAGGTGGAGACGCGGTCGAGCACCAGCGCCGCCTCGCGATCGAGGAGTGGCAGGAGATCGCGGTCGAGGTTGATCCCCAGGCCCAGGGCGGCCAGCGCCCGCAGGGAGTTGAGCGCCTGCATCGCGCCCGACAGCGAAGGATCGTTCCGAAGCTGCTGCTCGAGCGACATGGCGGTCTGCTGCAGTCCAAAGAGCACGACCTCGGCATGGGTATCGGCCGGCATCCAATCGGCGAGCCCTGATGGCTCGCTCCCGAGGCCAAACGCCTCCCGGGCCGAGTCATTGGCTTGCCCTGGATCAAATGGAGCATCCCCCATCGCATGCAGCGCGCCTGTCTGCGCGACGAGCGCGAGTGCGGCCGTCGAATACCCGCCCAGGGCGTTCTGACCACCCAGCTGCGCCAACCGCACGAGATCCAGGTAGGCAGAGGCAAGATGATCTGTCGGCGCTCGACCCATCGCCGCGCGAAAGACGCTCGAATCCGCCAGCGATGGAGAGATCCCGGCATCCGCATCGAGCGAGGCGCGGACCGCTGTCGCGGTCTGGCCAATCACCACGAGGTCATCCAGCACCGCGTAGCTCGAGGCGCCCCCCACCATCAGGTCGTGGCCGCGATAGCGTTCCACCGTGAACGGCCCGCCCCGCCCCGCCAGGATGCGCGGAAGCGCCGCGAGCGCCAGCGGCGCGGTCTTGCACGCGATCAGCAGCAGGACCCGCGGGCTGGCTGTGCCTGCCTCGAGGGAGACCGCCACGGCGACCTGGTCGCCCAGCCAGGGACGCAGATCCGCCTGGTAATCGAGCCCGAGCCCGCCGAGCAGGCGCTGGGCGAGCTGGTGGAGCTTGGTGTCGAGGCTCGCCGGGTCAGCGAAGCCGGGAACGCGCTCGATCAGCGAGTCGAGGCTCATGCGCTGGCCGCTTGACGGCTGCAGATACAGGTTGACGTAGAGTCCGGTGTCGGCAGGCGCGGCTCGAGCGGCCCGATCGGCCGAGGTGGAAAAGATGAGGAGGTAGCCGAGAAGCACCGCCACCCCCAGGGTCGTCAGCAGCGCGGTACTGGCCACCACCAGCCGACGCATGGTCATCCGCCGAGGATGCCGCGCAGGCCACCGCCGGCCTTCGGCCCCCGACTCCCGAACTGCCGCATGAGTCGCTGCATCTCCGCGAACTGCTTGAGTACGCGGTTCACGTCTGCCGTGGTCGTCCCGCTGCCCAACGCGATCCGACGGCGTCGGGAGGCCTTGATGAGCTCCGGCTGCCGCCGCTCGGCGGGGGTCATCGATCCGATGATCGCCTCGATCCGGCGCAGTTGCCCGTCGTCCACCGCCTGCTGCGCGGCGCCCGCCAGCTGGCCGGCGCCGGGGATCATGCCCAACAGCTGCCCGATCGGCCCCATCTTCTTGACCTGCTGCAGCTGGGCGTTGAAATCCTCGAGCGTGAAGCGCGACTCCATCATGCGCTGGGCAATGCGCTCCGCCTCGGTTCGATCGACGGTCTCCTGAACCCGCTCGACCAGCGAGAGGATGTCGCCCATGCCCAGGATCCGCTGGGCCAGGCGGTCGGGGTGAAACGGTTCGAGCCCCTCGTTGCCCTCTCCGGTGCCGATGAAGGTAATGGGAAGCCCGGTTGTGCTTCGGATGCCGAGCGCCGCACCACCGCGCGCATCGCCGTCCATCTTGGTCAGCACCAGGCCAGTCACCGGCAGGCGCTGATGGAAGGCCTGCGCCACGCGCACCGCCTCCTGGCCGGTCATGGCATCGATCACCAGCAGGGTTTCGTCCGGAGTCAGCGCTCCGGCGATCCGCACCAGCTCGTCCATCATCGGCTCGTCCACGTGCAGACGCCCCGCCGTGTCGATCACGACCAGGTCGTGACCGCGCTGCCGGGCTGCCTCGATGCCGGAGCGCGCGATCTCGAGGGCAGGCGTCCTTGCGGGGCGGCTGTGGACCTCGATGCCGACCTGGTCGCCGAGCTGCACCAGCTGGTCGACGGCGGCCGGACGATACACATCGGCGGCCACCAGCAGCGGACGACGTCCCTCATTGCGCAGGCGCACCGCCAGCTTGGCGGCCGTGGTGGTCTTGCCCGACCCCTGCAGGCCGACCAGCATGATCACGCTCGGCTTGCCCTCGAGCCGCAGCGTGCGGCGCTCACCGCCGAGCACCTCCACCAGTTCATCGTGGACGGCCTTGACCACCTGCTGGCCCGGGTGCAGGCCACCGAGCAGCTCGGTCCCAAGGGCCCGCTCCCGAACGCGCCCAACGAACTGCTTGACGACGCGGAAGTCGACATCGGCCTCGAGCAGGGCCAATCGAATGTCGCGCAACGCGAGATCGAGATCGGCTTCGGTGATCTTGGCTTTGCCGCGCAGGCGCTCGACGACGCCCTGCAAGCGAGCAGACAGTGATTCGAACATGGACAGATCCGTGCTGGGAAGAGCGAGCTGGCGTAACGGGGCGCCAAGCGCGAAGGCTGCCCATTCTATGCGGCCGATTGGTGACCGGCAACGAGGCGCGGTCGGGGGCGAGCCTTGATCAGCCGGCCAGGAGCCACTCCACGTAGGCCCGCGGGTCGAACGGTGCGAGGTCGCCGAGCTCCTCGCCCACCCCGACGAAATAAATCGGCAGCTTGAGCTGATCGGCGATGGCAACGGCCACCCCTGCCTTGGCGGTGCCGTCCAGCTTGGTGAGCACGATGCCGGTCACGCCGACCTCGCGGCTGAATGCCTGGGCCTGGAGCAGTCCGTTCTGGCCGGTGGTCGCGTCGAGCACCAGGAGCACGTGGCGCGGCTCCCCGGGCAGCTTGCGTTCGATCACGCGCCTGATCTTCGCCAGCTCCGCCATCAGCTGCGTCTTGTCGTGGAGTCGCCCCGCCGTGTCAACGATCACCACGTCACTGCCGCGCGATTCCGCGCTCGCCAGCGCGTCGAAGGTGACCGCCCCTGGATCGGCGCCCGGGCGCTGGGCGATCACCGGGACGCCGATCTGCTCGCCCCACAGCCGAAGCTGCTCATTGGCCGCCGCCCGGAAGGTATCGGCTGCCGCGAGAAGGACCGTATGACCCTGGCCGTGGAGCAGCGAGGCCAGCTTGGCGACGGTGGTCGTCTTGCCGGTCCCGTTGACCCCCACCACCAGCACCACCGATCGAGGGCTGCCGATCTCGAATGACCCGCTGCCAACCGCCGTCAGCCGCGCCACGATCTCGTCAGCCAGCGCCGCTCGGATCTGCTCGCCCGCCGCGCCGCTCTGCCGCCCGATGCGCGCGCGAGCGGCATCGACAAGCTCGACGGCGGTGGTGGCACCGATATCTCCTGCCACCAGCGCCTCTTCGAGCGCCTCCCACGTGGCCGTCGCCGGCGAGGGCTCCAACCCCAGGACGGCGCGGATCCGGGCACCCAGGCCGTCCGGACGAGCCCGCAGGCCAAGGCCTCGCGGCTCGCGATCCGGCCTGGCCATCATCCGGTGAGCGCCTCCACCGGCAGATCGGCCAGGCGCAGCGACAGCACCCGAGAGACGGCCGCCTCGGTCATCGTCACCCCATAGATCGTGTCGGCCACCTCGATGGTGGCGCGGTTGTGGGTCACCACCACGAAATCGGTCTGCCGCGAGAGCACCCGCAACGCGTCGGCAAAGCGCCCGATGTTGGCCTCATCGAGCGCGGCATCCACCTCGTCGAGGATGCAGAACGGCACCGGGTTGACGCTCAGCATGGCGAACAGCAGGGCGACCCCGGTCAGCGCCCGCTCGCCACCGGAGAGCATGGCGAGGCGCTGGGGCCGCTTGCCGGGTGGCTGAACGACGATCTCGATGCCGCCAGGGCTCTCGCCATCCGATGCGTCCGCCACCTGTAGTGAGGCCGAGCCGCCGGCGAAAAGCAGCTTGCAGAACTCGTCGAATTTCGCGCCGATGGCCGCGAAGGCGGCATCGAAGCGCCCGGCGATATCGCTCTCCAGCCGGGTGATCAGCTCCTGGGCAGATGCGATCGCCGAAGACAGGTCAGCGTCCTGGGAGGTCAGGCCCTCGAGGCGTGCTGCGAGCTCGGCATGCTCCTCCACCGCAAACGGGTTCACCGAGCCGAGCTGCGCCAGTGTGCGGCGCACCCGTCGCAGCTCGCCCTCGAGCACCGTTTCGTCGAACGCAGCCATCTCGGCCGAACGTTGCTGGTCCTGCTCCGTCGACGGCTCTGCGACCAGGTCGACGGGGAGGGATTCGAGCGCCATCTCCCGTTCGCGACCAAGGGCGGCGAGGACCTCCTCACCGCGCGACGCCTCGATGGCCGCCGCCTGCGCGGCACGTTCCAGCTCCGCGCGACGAGACCCGGCGGAGCTGCGCGACCGCTCGATCTCCAGCAGCTCGCTGCGCAGCCGTTCCCGGTCTGCGTCCGCCGCCGTCTGTACATTGGCCGCTCCCTCATCCGCCTCCCGCGCGGCATCCAGCGTCGCCCTGGCGGCCCGCTCGTCACCCTCGATCAGCGCCATTGCCGCAGCACGGGCGGGCTGCGATTCGCGCAGCTGCCGGATGGTCGCCTCCAGAATCGCCCGCTGGCCGTGGGCCTGAGCGGCACGCGTCTCCAGCCCGTCGGCCGCGCCACGAGCCTCCAGCCAGGAGGCGCGGGCAGCGTCTCGCGCGGCGGAGCAGGCATCGCGACGCGAACGGGCCAGCTGCGCCGCGGCGGCTCGGTCCTCCAGCTCCACGGCCGCAGTGCCCGCGAGCGGGTCATCCGAGACCGCGGCAGCCAACTCGGTCTCCGCCACGGCCATCTCCGCGCTCAGCTGAGCCACGTCGTGCCGAGTCCTGCCCAGTGACGCATCGATCTGGTCAGCCAATGAGATCGCCTTGGTGAGCTCACGCTCCGCGGCCGCGCGCGCAAGCTCCCCGGCCTCGAACGAGCGCCGTGCCTCGGTCGTCGCGGCAAGGCTGCGAGCGGCCTCCGCGGACGCGCCGGCCTGCTCATCCTCAACCCGCTGCAGCGCTTCCGCCGTCTCGAGGCGGCGCGCATGCAGGCGAGCGGCCTCTCCGCCGGGTGGGTCCGCGCGGCCGCGCACCGCGACCAGCCCGCGGCTGTCAGCCACGTCGCCGTGCGGTGTGACGGCGCACCACCCGGGGGGAAGCTGCCGCCAACCGGCCAGCAACGCCGCCAGGTTCGGCGCCACTGCTGCACGGTGAAAGACGAGGGGCGCTGACGAGCCGCCGATCCACTGCGCCAGCGTTCGGCTCGCGCCAACGGCGGCAAGGGCCTGTTCCGTGGTCTCACCGGCGTCCGGATCACCTGCGGCACCTGGCGCGAGGAATCGCGCCGCACCGCGCGCTTTGGCCAGCCGCTCCACGAGCTCGCCATCGTGCCAGAGGAGGGCCTGCTCGAGGTCGCCTCCAACGACGGCCTCTATCGCCGGCCACGCGTCCTCGGGCGGGTCGACGCTGTCCAGCAGCGCACTCCAGCCCGCCGCAAGGAGGAGGGAGCCCAGACGTCCGCCGATCTCGGCGCGCTCATGCAGGGCCTCCAGTTCAGCGCGCAGCGTCCCCACGCGAGCGGCCAGGTCGACGGCCCGCTGCCGGGCGGCCCCGGCCGTTGGCTCAGCGCGGGCAAGTTCTCCGGCGGCGCGCTGGACCCGGTCACGAAGGTCCTTGACCGAGGCCTCGGCAGCCTGCTGGCCCGCCATCGCGGGGACCAGCTCCCGTTCCGCGGCTGTCGCAGCCTTCTCTGCCCGATGCAGCTCGATGGCCAAACGCTCGACGCGGGTCCGGCTGCGAGCCAGCACCTCGCCCCGCCGGGCATCGCCGGCAATCTGCTGGCTCTCGCGATGCCGCCGGGCGGCGAGCGCCTCTTCGGCCGCCACCAGCTCGCCATCCGCTTCCGCCAGGGCGTTGATCGCGGCCTGCCAGGCGTCTTCAGCCTCGGTCGCCGCCGCAAGCGCACGCGTGAGCTCGTCTTCGGGCAACGGCGCCACGCCCGCGGTCATCGACGCCTCCGCGGCCTCCAGCTCATGGCTCTCGCGAGTTGCGATCTCGCGAAGTTCGGCTCCCCTGGCCACCATGGCATCAACCTGTGCCTCGCCGCGGATCAGCGCCTCGCGGGCCGACTGGTGCTCGACGGCGGCAGCGCGGGCGGCGGCCTCCGCGGCCCAGTAACGCCCTTCCGCTGCCGCGATCGCCTCACCCTCCGCGACCTCGTGGGCGCGCAGACCGTCGAGTGCGACCTCCGCGGCGGCGGCCCGCCTTCGCGCCTCGCCCAGGTGGGAGCGAGCTGCGACGTCGCGACGACGGTGCGACTCGATCACCAGCGCGCGCGCCCGCTGCCCGAGCGTGTCGTGCTCCTGCTGATGCTGGGCCTGCAGCGCGAGGCGACGGACCTGCGGCCGCAGCTCGCCGATCAGATCGGAGACGCGCGTCAGGTTGCTGCTGGCGCCGGCCAGTCGAGCGAGCGCCTCGTTCTTGCGAACCTGCAGGTTCTTGACCCCGGCCGCCTCCTCGAACAGCTGGCGCCGTTCCTCGGGGCGCAGTGAAAGCGCCGCATCAACCGTCCCCTGGCCGACGACCACCAGCTCGTTGGCTCCCAGCCGCCCGGCGGCCAGCAGCTCCACGACGTCGCGAAGACGGGCGCGCGCGCCATTGATGAGGTACTCGGTCTCGCCGGAGCGGTAGGCACGGCGGCCGATGGTGACCTCGGTGAACTCGATCGGCAGCCAGCCATCGGCGTTGTCGAGGGTGAGGATCGCCTCTGCCATCCCCTGTGGCCGGCGAGCCTCGCTCCCCGCAAAGATCACGTCGTCGGCTCGCCGCGTCCGCAGCGACCGGTTCGACTGCTCGCCGAGGACCCAGCGGACCGCGTCGGCCATGTTGCTCTTGCCCGAGCCGTTGGGGCCGATCACCGCGTTGACCCCTCGCTCGAAGACGAAGCGCGTCGGATCGGCAAACGTCTTGAACCCATGGAGGCGCAGCTCCCTGAGGCGGCTCACCCGGGCTGGCCGGCTGGGTGAGACGCACGGTCCTCAACGCCGAGCAGGGCGACGAGCGCGGCAGCCTCCTCGGCCCGCTGCCGGCTTGAGCCGTGGCCGATCCCCCTGCGCTCCCCGTTGATGCGGACCTCCACGGTGAATGCCTGGAGGTGCGGTGGCCCGCTGACCGAGAGCAGGTCGTAGCTCGGTTTGACGTGATGCCGCCGCTGAGCCCACTCCTGCAACCGGCTCTTGCCCGATTTGAGCGAGTTCGTCTCCTCTGATTCACGCAGCCGCGACTCAAAGATGCCGCGGAGCCAGCGCCCACTCGCATCCGGCCCTTCCGTGACAGCGACCGCTCCGGCTACGGCCTCGAAGGTTGCGGCCAGGAGGGATGGTCGCATGGCACCGCCGGCGTCGGCTTCGCCGCGGCCCAGCAGAAGGAAGCGGTCAAGGCCGAGCTCGAGCGCGATCGCGGCCAGCGAATCGCGATTGACGAGCGCGGCGCGGCGGGCCGTAAGGAAGCCTTCATCCTCTTCGGGAAAGCGGTCATACAGCAGCCGGCTCACGATGAGACCGATGACTGCGTCGCCAAGGAATTCGAGGCGTTCGTTGTGCCCGGTGCCGAGCGTCGGATTCTCGTTGTGGTACGAGCTGTGGACGAACGCCTGGCGGATGGCGCCGGGGTCTCCGAGGGCGATGCCGAGTCGCTCAGCCAGCTCGTCGAACTGCGGACTGGCCATGGGTCCCCGTGCCTACTGCTGGTGTTCCTCGATGAAATCGACGGCGTCGGAGACCTTTTGGATCTTCTCCGCATCCTCGTCGGAGATCTCCATGCCGAACTCCTCCTCGAGGCTCATGATCAATTCCACGAGGTCGAGCGAGTCCGCATTCAGATCCTCGACGAACGAGGCCTGCGGGGTGACCTCCTCTTCGTCGACGCCGAGCTGTTCGACGATGAGCTTCTTGAGTCGGTCGAACGTGGTTCCCTCTGCCATCGTCAGGCTCCTCCACCCGATGATCTTGCAACGCTTCCGAGCACGCCGTTCACAAGGCGTCGAGCCGCATCCCCAGCGTACGTACGAGCGAGAGAAACGGCGTCGTGAATCGTCTCCCCGCTCGAGGTCGCGGCGGAGTATAGCACCTCCCACAGGGCACTCCGCAGGATCGTACGCTCGACCCGACCGAGCTCGCTGACTGGGATCGCCGGGGCGAGCCGGGCAATCTGGTCATCCAGATCAGACCGATGCTGGAGGACCCCCTCAACGATCGACTGGGCATGCGCAAGCACATCGGTCGACAGCCCGCGCTCGGCTGCCAGGCGGCTCAGCGCCGCGGAGGCATGTGACGGCTGGAACTCGTCTTCGAAGAGCGCCATCAACGCCAGCCGCCGCGCCTGCAGCCCCGGACGCGAGGCGGCGGAGCGTCGGTGGCGCGTGGCCACGCCGCTCAGGCCTCGGCTCCCGAGCCGGCGACCAATGGCTCGGTGCCGCCCGCGACCATGTCGGCGGCATCCCGGCGCGCGAGTGCGGGATGGCGTCGTGTCCAGGCGCTGATCATCTCTGGAACATGCGCGGCGGCCGCGTCCGAGGCGACCCCGATGGCGTGCTCGATCATGCGCGACCGAGCGCGGCCGTGGGTCACGATGCTGACGCCTCGCACGCCGAGCAGCGGCGCACCGCCGTAGCGCTCGTAGTCGAAGCGATGCTTCATGCGGTCGAATCCTGGCTTGAGGGCCAGCAGCGCGAGTGGAGCGACCGGGCCCTGCTGCAGATCGGTGCGCAACGAGCGAAATATGTAGCTGGTGAGACCCTCGAAGAACTTGATCACCACGTTGCCAACGAATCCGTCGCACACGACAACGTCGGCGACATGGCCGATCAGGTCGTTGCCTTCCACGTTGCCGATGAAGTTGAGGTCATCGGCCTCCTGCAGTCGTCGGAACGCCTCGCGGGCGAGGGCATCCCCCTTCTCCGCCTCTTCACCGATGTTCAACAGTCCGACGCGCGGGTTCGAGACCTTGAGGACATGCTCGGCATAGATCGAGCCCATGACGCCGAAATGCAGGAGATTGGTGGCATCGGAGTCGACGTTGGCCCCGACATCGAGAATCATGATCGGCCCGGTGGCGGTGACCAGGTGGGCCCCCAGCGCCGGACGGTCGATTCCGTCGACCCTGCCGAGACGGAAGACCGCGGCCGCCATGGTGGCGCCGGTGGAGCCGGCACTTACCACCGCGTCCGCCAGGCCGTCACGAACGAGGTCGGTGGCCACTCGAATCGAGGCGCGACGCTTGGCCCGCAGCGCTGCGGCGGGGTGCTCCCCCATGCCGATCACTTCCGGGGCATGCACGAACGTGACGCTCGCCGGGCGGCCATGCCCGTACTCGGCGATCTCGGCCTCGATGCGCTCGACAGCACCGACCAGGATCACCTCATCGGCATGGGAAGCCGCGTAGTTGATGGCACCGCGAACCACCTCCCGCGGAGCGAAGTCGCCGCCCATCGCGTCGACCGCGATGCGCACGCGCGGCGCCGCGTTCAGCGCTGGCCTTCAGCCGGCGGGGTCGGCTCCACCGGGACGACCTCGCGACCGTCGTAATAGCCGCAGGTCGGGCAGACGTGGTGCGCCAACTTCAGCTCGTGACAGTGCGAGCATTCGACCAGCGGCGGCGCACCGATGGCGAGATGTGCGCGGCGTTCGCCCTGGCGTGCCTTGGATACCTTGCGCTTGGGAACGCCCACGCGTGACTCCTCGTGTGCTGACAGATGGGAACGACGCAGTATACCGAGCGTCGCCGGCACTGGCCAGCAGACCTCAGGCAGGCGGAGCCTCTCGAAACCGGGCCAGGACCTGCAGGCGAGGATCGATCTCCTCGGTGGCGCAGCTGCAGCTGCCGACGTCGAAACGGCGTCCACAACCGACGCACAGGCCCGGGCAATCAGGGCGGCAGAGCGGATGCATCGGCTCGGCAAGCGCCAGCTCGTCGTGCATCACCGACGCCAGCTCCAACTGGTGGCGCCCGTCGATCAGCAGGGCCGTCTCATCAACCGCAGGCGCGTCGAGCGGCGTCCCGTGGTCCGGATCGACGGTCGGCAGGTACTCCTCCTCCAGGCTCACCCGCACGATGTCCACGTACGCGTCGAGGCAGCGCGCGCAGGTACGTCGAACTGGCGCCTGGATCGTTCCACGCACCAGGATGCCCCGGTTGGTGCGCAACAGGCGGATCTCCCCGTCCAGCGGCCCGGCCAGCTCGAGGTCGGGTCCGAGGGCCACGTACCGATCGCGAAGGCGCAGCTCCCTGACCGCCCCGGGCGCGTCCCGCAGCAGGCCCGCGACGTTGATCGAGGTCATGCTCGAGGAGCGGCGGCTTCCTGCTCCCCGACGGGCGGCGCGGAGCCCTCCTCCGTGATCGGGCGGGGCGGCCGATAGCGCTCATCAAGCGCGTCGATCCCGCGCTTGATGCTGGTCAGCGCCTTGATGCATTCGCCCTCGAGCCGGATCAGGACACCGGCGGCGTACTCGTCCGCCCCGCGACGGATCTCGGCGGCTTCACGGGTCACCGTCTCGATGATCTCGACGGCGCGCTGCTCGGCCATCTTGACCAGCTCACGTTCCTCGAGCATGCGGGCGGCCTGCTCCTGCCCCCGTGCGATGACGGCGTCGCCCTCCTCGCGCGCGCGCTCGGTGATGCGCGCCGCCTCCTCGGTGATCCGACGAGCCTGTCGAACCTCGTCTGGCACCGACACCCGCAACTGGTCGATCAGCTCCAGGATGGCAGGCTGATCGAGCACCACGCTGTTGGTGAGGGGGAATTTCTTGCCCGTGGCGACCAGCGACTCGAGCCGTTCGACCAGGAAGATGATGTCCGTGGCTGCGCCCTCCGGAACCGTGCGATCCGCTCGATTATAGCCGCGCCTATCGGCTTCCTCAGGTGGCTGGGCCAAAGCGTGCGCGCAGAGCTGCCGCCACCGGAGGAGGCACCATGCCGCTGACCTCGCCGCCAAACTGGGCCACTTCCTTGGCAAGCGTGCTCGACAGGTAGCCGAACTCGAGGGCCGACATCAGGAAGACGGTATCGACCGCCGGTTGAAGCTTTCGGTTGGTGTGCGCCATCTGCAGCTCGGCCTCGAAATCGCTCACGGCGCGGAGGCCGCGGACAATGAAGGCGGCTCCGCTGCGGGCAGCGAACTCGACGGTCAGCCCATCGAAGCTGACCACCTCCACGTGTGAGCCAAATCCCGCCACGGCCTCACGGATCTGATCGATTCGCGACTCAACGCTGAACAGCGGCGACTTCTTGGGATTGTGCAGCACGCCGATCACCAGCTGATCGAACAGCGTCGCGGCCCGGCGCGCCACGTCGAGATGCGCGTTGGTCATCGGGTCGAACGAGCCGGGGAAGACCGCAACGCGATTCATCGCTTCTCCATTCTGCCGGCCGGGCTGGTGCGCTCCAGGAAGGTAAGCGTCGTCTCACCGAATCGTCGAACTCGCCAGCAGGAGAGTCCTGCGATCTCGGGGATCGTGGTGCGCCAGAAGTGCTTCACCACGACCGTGGCGCCCGGGTTCAGACAGGGCAGCAACCGCTCGAGCGGCGCGAGGATAGCACGCTCCGCATACGGGGGATCCAGGAACGCAAGATCAAATTGAACGGCCCTGGCCGATGCCAGGAAACGACTCACCTCAACGCCGGCCAGCTCTGCCCGATCTTCGAAGCCGGTCTGCACAAGGTTCTGCCGGATCGCGGTCAATGCTTCGCGCCCGCGCTCGACGAAGACACAGGCGCCGGCGCCCCGCGACAGGGCCTCGATGCCAAGCGCCCCGCTCCCGGCGTACAGGTCCACGACCGATGCATCCAGGACCCGATCGGCGAGAATCGCGAAGCACGTCTCCTTGACGCGATCGGCGACGGGCCGCGTCGCGGTGTCGCGGGGCGCCACCAGCCGCAGTCCGCGAGCCGATCCGGCGATCACCCGCATCAGGCGGCGTCCCCCTCCTCTTCCGGGGTGGTGAAATCGTCGCGCAGGTGCACCAGCCCTGGGCGACCCGTCAGCGTGGCATCGGCCGCGACAAGTTCCGAGGCAAGCGTGCGAGCGCGCTCGGCCAGGACGAGATGCCGCGGCTCGAAGAGCGAGGCGATCCGCAGCGGCGGCAGCCCCGACTGTCGCGTGCCGAGGAGGTTGCCGGCGCCGCGCAGCCTCAGGTCGGCTTCGGCAATCTCGAACCCGTCCAACGAGCCGCGAACGACCTCCAGCCGTCGTCGGGCCAGCTCGTCAGTCGAGTCGGAGAGCAGGATGCAGTACGCCCGCTCCGGTCCCCGACCGACCCGGCCACGGAGCTGGTGCAGCTGGGCAAGGCCGAAGCGCTCCGCATCCTCGATGAGCATGACGGTCGCGTTCGGGATGTCGATCCCGACCTCGATGACGGTGGTCGCAACCAGCACGTCCAGATCGGCTGCTCCGAAAGCCTGCATGGTGGCGTCCCGCGCCTCGGCCCGCTGCTGTCCGTGGATGAGGCCGATGCGCAGCTGCGGCAGCCGTTCGCGAAGCCGCTGCACCTCTGACTCGGCCGAGGACGCGGTCAGCGCCTCGCTCTCGGCAATGAGCGGCACCACCACGAACGACTGGCGACCAGCCGCTGCCTCGGAGCCGACGAAGGCCTCGATCCTTGACAGCGCGGCACGATCCCGCAGCTCGGTGCGGACCGGCAGCCGCCCCGGCGGCGACTCGTGGATGGTGCTGATCGCTAGGTCCCCGTAAAACGTCAGAGCGAGCGTCCGCGGGATGGGCGTCGCCGTCAGCGCCAGCAGGTGAGGCTCCTCATCCCCCCCCTTCGCCTGCAGCGCCGCGCGCTGGGCCACTCCGAAGCGGTGCTGTTCGTCCACCACCGCCAGGCCGAGCCGACGGAAGCTGACCGCCTCGCTGATGACGGCGTGGGTGCCGATCACGACCTCGGCCTCGCCACCCTCCAGTGCGACGTGGATCCGGCGCTTCTCCGCGGCCGACAGCGAACCGGACAGGAATTCGACCCGCACTTCCAGCCCGGCCAGGAGCGGCGCCAGGCTATCGAAGTGCTGCCGCGCCAGGATCTCCGTCGGCACCATCAGGGCCCCCTGCCAGCCTGCGCGAACGACTCCCGCCAGGGCGACCGCCGCCACCGCCGTCTTGCCGCTTCCGACGTCGCCCTGCAACAGGCGGCGCATCGG
>JANMPX010000090.1:0-4167 GCA_031370085.1 Chloroflexota bacterium
GGATCCTCGACGCGCTGGTGCCGCGCATCGGCGCCACCGACGAGGTGGCCGCATGACGACCGGTTTCGCTGCCGGCCTGCGCGCCTCCCAGGTGGCACCCGGCAGCGTGGTGACGGTCATCGTGCAGGGGATTCCGCTCTGTGTCGGCCAGACCGAGGATGGCCGCTGGGGCGCCATCGACGATGTCTGCACCCACGATGGTGGCGACCTCGGTGACGGGGAGCTGGACGGCAACGCTGTCGAATGCCCGCGGCACGGAGGGCGCTTCGATCTCTTCAGCGGCCGCGTGCTCGCGTTTCCGCCCGTGGTTCCGGTACAGGCCTACCCGGTGCACCTCGACGGTGACGACGTGGTCGTCGAGCTGCCGTGAAGCTTTCCACGCGATCCGAGTACGGGATCCGGGTGCTGGTGGCGTTGGCCCGCGCCGGGGGCGATCGGCCCAGTCCGCTCGCCGGCATCGCACGCGCCGAGAAGCTGCCGCATGCCTACCTGGAGCAGTTGGTCGGGGATCTGCGCCGCGCCGGCCTCGTCCGCGCGACCCGGGGCCAGGCGGGCGGCTACATGCTCGCGCGACCGGCGGAGCAGATCAACCTGGTCGAGGCAGTGCGCGCCCTGGACGGGCCGATCCTGGAGATGCCCTGTGGCGGGCCGCAGGACATGGAGGTCTGCTCACGGCCCCAGGACTGCAGCGTCCACGAGGTCTTCGAACGCCTTCACGCATCGTTGAGCGACACCCTCACCGCCACCACCCTGGCGCAGGTCGCGGCCACCGCCGGCGGCCCGCCGTATCCACTCTCGGTCCGCCGGCGCCGTGCCGCCGGCGCATCGGCACATTGACAAGGAGCCGTCGGACACGCGCATGACAGATCAGCTGGAGATCCGCGACCTCGAGGTCAGCATCGGGCAGAAGAAGATCCTCAAGGGGCTGTCGCTGACCGTCGCGGTCGGCGAGGTCCATGCCCTGATGGGCCCCAACGGCTCGGGCAAGACCAGCCTGGCCTACACCCTGATGGGGCACCCCGACTATCGGGTCACCGCCGGCAGCGTGACATGGCGCGGCGAGAACCTGCTCAAGATGCAGGTCGACAAGCGCGCCCAGGCGGGCCTCTTCCTGGCCTTTCAGTACCCAAGCGCCATCCCCGGCGTGACGGTCGCCAGCTTCCTGCGAAATATCTACAACGCGGTGCATCACCCCAAGCAGCCGCCTGCCGAGTCCGACGGCGCCATGCCCAAGTACACCGGCATCCCGCTGGCCAAGTTCCGCAAGCTGATGGAGGAGAAGATGGCCCTCCTCCACATGGACCCGGGATTCGCCACGCGCTATGTGAACGACGGCTTCTCCGGCGGCGAGAAGAAACGCCTGGAGATGCTCCAGATGGCGATCGTGAACCCGACCATGGCGATCCTCGACGAGACGGATTCGGGCCTCGACATCGATGCGCTGCGCAACGTGGCGGAGGGGATCAACGCGACCCTTTCGCCCGAGATGGGGGTGCTGATGATCACCCACTACCAGCGCATGCTGAACTACGTCACTCCCGGGTTCGTCCACGTCCTGCTCGACGGGCGCATCGTCATGTCCGGCGGCGAGGAGCTCTCACACCAACTCGAGGCGAATGGCTACGACTGGGTCCGGGACCAGGTCGGCCTGCCGGCCGGGGTGGGTGACGAAGTCGCCGAGCCCGTTGCGGAGCACGTCTAGACTAGGCCGATGGCGATCGAGCCGGCCGCACCCGCGGTGATCCCCGGAGCCTTCTCCGGTGCGGAGCTGCGCAGCGACTTCGCCGTCTTCGACGGTCCCACGCGCAGCGGCAAGCGGCTCGTCTTTCTGGACGCCGCGGCCAGCTCTCCGAAGCCACGCTCCGTGGTGGAGACGATGTCGGACGCCTACTCGCACCATTACGCCAACGTGCACCGCGGCATCTACGAGCTGTCGGAGGACGCCACTGCGCGCTTCGAAGGCGCACGGCGCAAGGTGGCCGGCTTCATCGGCGCACCCTCGGAGCGCGAGATCGTCTTCGTGCGCAATGCCACCGAGGCGATCAACCTGGTCGCCTACAGCTGGGGACGCAGCAACGTGCGGGCGGGCGATCGGGTGGTGACCACCCAGCTGGAGCATCACGCCAACATCGTCCCGTGGCAGCAGCTGACTCGCGAGGTGGGCGCCACCCTCGACTACGTGGCGATCACCGACGACGGACGCCTGGAGCTCGACGACCTGCGGGCCAAGCTGGCGCTGGGGCCCAAGCTGCTGGCGGTGGCCGGCGTGAGCAACGCGCTGGGCACCATCAACCCGCTCCCCGAGATCGTCGAGATGGCGCATGCCGTTGGCGCCCTGGTGCTGGTCGATGCCGCCCAGTCGGCACCGCACATGCCGATCGACGTGGCCGCGCTCGACTGCGACTTCCTGGCGCTGTCGGGTCACAAGATGCTTGGCCCATCGGGGATCGGGGCGCTGTGGGGGCGTCGCGAGCTGCTGGATTCGATGCCTCCCTTCATGACCGGCGGCAGCATGATCATCCGCGTCACCATGGATGGCGCCGAGTGGAACGAGGTCCCCTACAAGTTCGAGGCCGGCACTCCGGCCATTGTCGAGGCGATCGGCCTGGGTGCGGCTATCGACTATCTGAATGCCCTGGGCATGGACGCCGTGCGGGCTCACGAGCGCTACCTGTTCGAGCACGCCTGGGCGGCACTCGGCGACATTCCCGGGATTCGCCGGTTCGGTCCCGATGACTCCGCCACCCACGCGGGGGTCATCAGCTTCGTCCTCGATGGGATCCATCCGCACGACGTGGCGACCGTCTTCGACAGCGAGGGGGTCGCGGTCCGGGCCGGGCACCACTGCGCGCAGCCGGTGATGCTGCGCTACGACATTCCGGCCACCACGCGGGCCAGCTTCTACGTCTACAACGACATCGACGACGTCGACGCACTCACCGCGGCCATTCGCGCCACCCAGACCCTGTTCGCCTAGACCGATGGACAACCTGTACCGCGACTTCATCCTGGAGCACTACCGGAACCCCCACAACAAGGGGTACCTGGATCCCCACGACCTGCATTTCGCCGATTCGAACCCGACCTGCGGCGATGAGATGAGCATGACCCTGCGCCTGGACGAGACAGGGGCTGCGATCGCCGACGTGGCGTTCGACGGGCGTGGCTGCGCCATCAGCCAGGCATCGGCCTCGATCATGACCGACACCCTGCGCGGACAAACGCTCGAACAGGTTCGCGCCATGAACCCCAAGGACCTGCTCGACGAGCTGGGCGTGCCGATCGGCCCCGCCCGGCTGAAGTGCGCCCTGCTCGCCTACAAGGTGCTGCAGGGTGCCGTGCGGGGCAGCGAGTTCGCCTGGCCCGAAGAGGCGGAGGCGGTCGGCTGAGGCTCGCTCACCCATGACTGATCAGACTCGACCCTTCCGCGAGGTGAGCCCCGCCGAGGCCCTGCAGCTCGCTGCGGAGGGCTACCGCATCATCGACGTGCGCGAGCCGGTCGAATGGAACCTCGGACATATCCCGACCGCCACCCTGCTGCCGCTCGCCGACCTGCCGACGCGCCTTGCCGAGATGCTGCCCGATCGCGACGCCCCCCTGCTGCTGCACTGCGCGGTCGGCGCCCGCTCCCTGCGCGCCGGTGCCTTCCTGGTGCGCTCGGGGTACAGCAACGTGGCCAGCCTGCGCGGATCGCTTCTCGACTGGCGCCGCCTGGGAGGCGCGTGGGAGGTGCCGGAGCAGCTGCTCACCCCCGGCCAGCAGCGACGCTACAGCCGCCAGCTGCTGATCCCCGAGATCGGGCAGGCGGGGCAGCGCAAGCTGCTCGACGCCAGGGTGCTGCTGATCGGCGCTGGCGGGCTCGGGTCGCCGGTGGCGCTCTACCTGGCGGCGTCGGGGATCGGCACCATCGGCCTGGTCGATGATGACGTGGTCGACGAGAGCAACCTGCAGCGCCAGGTGCTGCACACCGTCGACCGGATCGGGATGCGTAAGACCGAGAGCGCGCGGCTGACGCTGGCGGCGCTCAATCCGGAGACCAGGGTGGTGGAGCATCCGGTCCGCCTGTCGGTGGACAACGTGGAGTCGCTGATCGGCTCATACGACGTCATCGTGGATGGGACCGACAACTTCGACACGCGCTACGTTCTCAACGACGCGGCGGTGCGG
>JANMPX010000113.1:0-9127 GCA_031370085.1 Chloroflexota bacterium
CGCTCACCGACTGGCTCCTGCGTGCGCCGGTATCGCCTCGTCGAGACGCCCGCGAGCATCCGCTCGAGCACCACCCTGGTCAGCGGATCACGGTCGGCGAAATGCGCGTACGTCTGCAACCCCAACTCCTCCGAGCCGTCGGCGCTCCGCACCCGCGGCCGCTCCACCTGGACGCGGCGGCCACCGAGGGTCACCTCACCCGCCTCATGCCCGTGACGCACCGCAGCACGCTCCCGGTCATGACGGCCCTTCGGCCCCACGACCTCGACGACCTCTTCCTCCATCAGCTCGGCAAGGACACCGAGGCCGACACCCACACTGAGCGCGAGCAGCCCCTCTCTCGCGACCCCGACGAGCTCCCCCAGCGCCTCCTGCACCCGCGGCGGCAGCACGGCCTCCGAAGCATCAACGGCCTGCCCGGACGATACGGTCTTCCTCACGGCGGTTCCTCCTTCGATCTTTGGACGGATCACCCCGAACGCTCCCAACCGGAGCGGACGAGGCAGGAGGGACCGCCGACTACAAAGTTCTACGAGCTACGGGACAACCTCCTGGGCGCTACTGGGCTCGAACCAGTGACCCCCAGCTTGTCGAGGCTGCCGAACGAGTTGCCAGGAGTCGCCGGGAGTCGTGGAACCGCATGAGCTAGCGGTTCCACGATGAACCGAGCGACTCTCGGAGATCCACCGCGAGTCCCGCAGCTTTCCACAAGTCTTTCCAACACTCGCGGACCCACGAACCTCCGCTGCCAGCACTCCGGGCAGAACACGAACACCTGGGTGCCGTGCCGCAGCGTCCACAGGACGGCGTCCACAGGACGGCGTCCACAGGACGGCGTCCACAGGACGGCGCGGGGCTGGAGCGACTGTGAGTGGTGAGGCTCCAGAGCGTGTCGATGACGTGCGCGACCATCCCCGGCTCGTTTGTGTCTATTTGTGTCCGTTCGCCGCGACCGAGAGCGTCGATTCGGACGCCCACCATGGGGGCTTGCGTTATGAGCTTGGGGTTCCGCGCAGCACTTTGACCATGGCGGCGATGTGCTCTCCTCCATGGCCGGTTGTTTCGGCCCGATCGAGGATGCCTGCCACGAGGTCCGGGACCTCGGAGTTGATCTCTGCACCCCGTGAGTGTTCCCTGATCCGTTGGAGCCCGGCGTTCCAGACGCTCAGGGTTGCGGTGGGATCTCCAAAGGCGTCTTCCTTGACAGTCTCGATGAACCCACGGGCGTCACCGTTGACGCCAACGGTCGCATAGAGGCCAAGGTCGACGCCTTCTGATTCGCAGAGCACGACACCGTGGGCCGCGCCCACGTATGCGCCGAAGACCGAGGAGAGCCAGGCCAGGTCGAGTGCGGCTGCCGAACCGACCCTCTCGCCAACGAAGCGAATGTCCTCGCCAAGTGATGTGAGCAGCGCCTCGCAGTGGTCGAATACCGACCGACGTCCCGCGTACACGATGGTGGCGCTGGGCGTCCCGATGTTCTCGGGATAGCACAGCAGTTTTCCGTCGAGATAGTCGGCTCCCCGTGAGGTGAACCATGCCTCGAACTCGCGGGCCTCGTTTGGCGTTCCGGTACTCAACTGCACGACCACACGGCCCGACAGCTTCTCGGCGACGTCCGCAGCCTCGAACAGGGCCCGGGTCGACGGGTAGTCATCGATGTTGACGAGAACCACGGGGCTGGCCTCAACCGCCGCCGCGACGGTGGCAGCAGGCGCCGCGCCCAGATCGACGAGCGGCTGCATCCGGGCGGGCGAGCGGTTCCAGACGGTGACGTCGTGCCCACCGTTGACGAGCGATCGGGCGAGCGCGGACCCCATCAGACCGAGTCCCAGAGTAGAAATGTTGCTCATCAGGAGTTCCTTCCTTCTTCCGTTGCAGCAGGGAGCGAGATCCGATGAGCGCGACGTAGCTCGCTCGGGACGCCAACTACCTGGTAGGTGTCTCGCGCTTATACATCTTCTGTGCTGCGAATGCAACGTACGCCACAATCTGCTTGTCTCACTCCAGGCAGAACCCAAGACGCGATAGGAGGCTGTGCGTTGCGAACACGCAGTGCTCTACCGGGCTGAGCTACACCCCCTCCACGGTGCTCAGGCAAACAAAGGTGAGCGTCGGGTTTCAGTTCAGGCGGGAAAGAGCTTCGTCGGTGGAGATGACGTCGGCGAACTCGTCGTGGAGGCTGGCCAGTGCGGTGCGATGGATGAGGTCGGCGGGGAAGACTTCACCGTCGGGACCCTCGCGATCGAAGGTGGCGCAGGCATCGCCAACCACCCAGGTTTCGAATCCGAGGTTGCCAGCCATGCGGGCGGTGGTTGAACCGCAGTGGTCGGTGGTCAACGCCGCGATCACGACCGTGGTTGCACCCGCAGCACGCAGGCGCTCCTCCAGGTCGGTCCCGATGAATCCGGAGTTCACCCCCTTGGTTACCACCGGTTCGCCCTCCAACGGAATCGCCTCGGGCTTGAACGCGAATCCAGGGTCGCCTTCGTTGAAGACATGGAACTCAGGGTCGGTTTCGCGGTGACGGACATGGATTAGCGGCGCCTCAGCAGCACGCCAGGCCGCGAGCAATCGCGCAACGTTGGCCTCAGCATCGGGATTGTTGCGCTCCCCCCACATGGGGTCATCGAACGCCTGCTGCATGTCAACAACGATCAAGGTCGGTTTCGGCATGAGTTCAACTCTCCGCTCGATCGAGGATTCCCTCGACCACCCCGACCTGCGAGGCGCTCGCTTTCGAAACCTTCGACATCTCGAGCCTCCTTCAGCTTCCTTGCTCGACCCCGAACGCCAGAGCATACGCCCGCGCCCCGAAATGCGCTGGTCTACTTGACGAACCACCTTGCTGATGCTGTCGGTGTCGGCCCTAACTCCCGCTGCCAGCACTCCGGGCTTAAAACGCCCGGGGGTCAGGTGCCGTGCCGCAGCGTCCAGGAGACGGCGTGGGTCAACCGAGGCCCGTCAGGGCGTAGTCACTTCACGTCGTGGGGTGTGGCGCGGAACAGGACGACTGACGTTGCGATCATCCAGATCCAGACAATCGCGACGCCGCCCATAAGGGCGCCTGCCACGTCGTGGAAGGTACCGTGCGCCCCGAGGCCGCCCACCCCGATGATTCCGCCGACGAGGAGCAGCGAGCCGCCGAGGATTCCGACCCAGCCGAGCCAGCGCGGGAACAGCCGCGAGAGGATCATCGCGATCGAGCCTGCGAGCACGGAAACGCCGAGCGGCCCGATCACGAGCTTGAACAGGATCTCGCTCGCTGCGTCCAGCGCGACAACCGCGTCCTGATTGCCGCCCGCGTCCGCGACCCAGGCCGCAGCAGCGGTGATCCCGAACGAGACCACCTCGATCGCCACACTCAGCCCCATCGCCGCCACCGCGATGTTCGCGAACAGCCGCTCGCGCCGCAGGCCCTGGAACGCATCGCGCAGTCCGATCGTGAAGATCACTCGCCCGAAGAGCACGACGCTGAACCAGCCCGCCGCGAGACCGATCGTCTTCGGATCACTGTAGGCCGCGACGATCGCGGTTGGATCATGGCCAAGCTTCTCCGTCGGAACAGAGGGGATCGCCAAGATCGCCACCCACTCCAAGAAGTACATCGCCGCACCGACGAGCGCGACCCGGTTCCCAACCAACCTTCCCCGACCCGATTCCACAGCGAGGAGCCTCGCGCCTCCCGGCGGCAATGTCAAGCGCCGCGCCAGCGAGCAGGCGCTCGCCTACGCGACTGTGATCTCGCCCGGAACCACCGAACTCCCGCTGCCAGCACTCCTGCAGAACACGCGGGGTCAGGTGCTGTGCAGCAGCGTCCAGAGGACGGCGTAACGCGGCTGTCGTTAGCTCACGCCGTGCGTGAACCATACGGGACGCGGCATCTCTTTCCCGGTGAGTTGGAGCGTCCACATCAGCTCTTCACCGATGCCTGTCTTGCAATCGCGTCGGCCCTCGTGGTCTTCGGTCGGTTGAAGGATGATCGTCACGAAGGGGTAGGTGACGATGAGCCTCGCCCATGAATCCAGACCGCACGTCCCGATGATGCCCTTGGTGGTGTCGAGGTTCGTTGCGGGGGCGACGAACGTGCGGGTCACCACGCGGCCGCTTGCGAGGTGCTGTCGGACGCGGACGATCGGGAGCCTTCTAGGCTCGGGGCCGATCCGCAGCCAGACGCATCCGTGAGGGATCGAATACGTCCGCCCCGCGCTACCAAACGGCTGGCTCGCGTTCGTCGTGAAGACACACCCCGAAGGCGCATGAGCCGACGCCAAAGGCGACCACACTCCCGCCACGACCATCAGCACCGCGAAGACAGCAATCGCGAAGAACCACCTGACCACGGTCGAACGACGCATCACCAGCACCCTAGTACCGGCGACACCCAACCGCAATCAACGCCGCCGCTAACCCCGCGGACCTGGAACCCCCGAACTCCCGCTGCCAGCACATCGAGCAGAACACATGAAGGGCGTCTCCATCCTTTGCGGGCCGCGACGGCGCTGCGATCGTCTTACGGGATCGGTACGAGCGTGGGCGCGATGATCTCCGCGTTGTTCGGGAGCGGCCCGGTGACTTTGCCGGTGCGGAGGTTGACCGAGTAGCGGGTGTTGGTGTCGGTGTCGGCGTAGAGGTAGCTGCCGACCGCTCGGGCCGCCTGAATCCGTTTGCCTGCCAGCACCCGCAGTCGCCTGCTGCCGTCGGGCCGGTAGACGCTGAGACCCTCTGCGGGATCATGTGTCCAGGCGGCGAGGCCGAATGGAGTCGCGACGACACCGGTGACGCCCGGTGCGACGGCACGCGTCCTCCAGGTACGAATGTCGATCGTGCCGAGGCCGTCCTGTCCCCAGAGAGCGATCTTGCCGGACCCGGCCCACGCCGCCTCGAACGGGCGGCCGTTGAGGGCGACACGGTGATAGGAGACAGCGGGCTTGCGGCCACCGAAGTCGGGCTCTGGGGTGCCGAACAGGTGATCGATCCTGGCGACCAGCCCTGCGCTGGAAATAGCGAACAGCCGGTCGTGAGCGATGTCGGTGACGACATGGAATGGTGCGCTCAACGGCATCCTCGGCAGATCGAAATCGATCAAGTTGCCGTAAGAACCGCCTAGCCCGTCGCCCCAGACGCCGAGAGTGGTTGGACTCCACACCAGTACGAGCCCTTCCCTGAGAGACCCGGCCGGGTCTCCGACCTCGTAGTCGTCCGCGTTCTCCGACCCGACAACCGTGAACTCAGTGCCACGCCAGGTGCCACCGACCGCGACCAGGAGCGCAGCCTTACTGCCTGCCGTGCCGTCCCCACCGAGCCAGTACACGCCACTGGAGGTATCGCCCGGGTGAACGTAGCGCTTCACGACCCGACCGGTGGCCGTGTCGAGCACGACCACGGACTCAGAGCCGGACGGGCCAACAACAACGGCGATCCGCGAGCCCGACGGCGAGAGGACAGCAGGCTGTAGGCCCGGTTCCTTCGACCATCCAACCGCCCGCGACCAGCCAGGACGCAACGGCGCGAGCGTCCGCGCATCCAGCGGCCTCAACCTCGCTCCCGCAACCGACGGTACAACAGCGATCACACGGGACGGCGTGACCGCGTGGCTGGCCACTGCGAGGAGACCGGTGTCCGTGGCCATCCCCCGCCCCTGCACCGCCTTCCCTGGGTTTGCAGTACCCGCAACACCTACCGCCAGAACGAACGAAACAGCCACGACGGCAAAGACGAGTGTCAGCGAGCGGCGCATCGGGTCGCATCATCCGCCCGACGACCTCCTAACACAAGCGCCGCAGCTACCCGGAACCACCGAAATCCCGCTGCCAGCACTCCGGGCTGAACCCAAACGGGATAAGGAGCGTGCCGCAGCGTCTAACGGGGCGTTGCACCCAGCCCTTGCAAGTTTGCATCATCGGGTACATGATCCATAGCGCGTAGGGGCGTGTTAGTCTAGCCGGCGCACCGTGTCGCGCCAGAAGTCCAACGCGAAAACGCTGTTCGCACCGACCGCCAGGGCGTGAGGCCGGTTGAGCGCAACCGAAGCGACCACGCGCCGATGCGGACGATCCTGCCCACGCTCATACGGGCCCCACCCGAGCAGCGGCGGTCGCAGGTGAGGACCCAGAGCGAATCGGGCGTTCCGACGAGCTCGAGCGGTGTTCCAGCGAGACGGATCACGGGTTCCTTGGCCGGCACCGGGGTTGCCCCCTTCGCGCAAGAGCCGCGCGCCGTGGGCCCGCACGTGGCGCTCGAGGTCACGGCGCTTCAAGCGCCGATGACGAGCTCGAGCGGCTCGCTGTCGGCGGCCGTCGCAACACCAGCTTGTTCGCCAAAGCGCAGCTCGAGGATCCCGCGCAGTGCATCGATCACGTTCGCCCGCGCCTCCTCGCGCGTTCGCCCCTGACTATGCGCGCCGGGAACTTCGGGAATGGAGGCGACGATCCAGCCGTCCTCGCCCCGCTCAAAGACGATCGTCACCCGCAGCGACTCGCTCATGTCGACAAGGTATCCGACCGTCGGAGCGGCAGGGACGACGACTGCTCTCCGCCTGCGTCCGCCCGAGCCGCGTGTAGGCCGCTGGTACGGGCCAGAACTCGATGTCGACGGGCTTCTTGGGGGTCGGAGTCCGGATACATCGTGTCGATCAGGAGCTTCAAGAGGCAGCCTGGCGAGCGCGCGCGACGCGCTCGGCCGCTTCGGCTGCCTCCTCGTTTCGCCGAATCCACTCGTCGATGTCGTCCCCGTGGGCGTCGTAGTAGCGCAACGCCGTCTCGGCCGCGCTCACCGGCTGGTCGAGCCAGTCCGCCGTGCGCTGTAGGTCGTCGAAGCTCCTAAAGACGGCGACGACCTCCCATACGTCGGGCCCGCCCGGCAGACCAGGGCGGCGCCCCGCCGGCCCTGACCGGAAGACGATCCCGGGATGCTCGTCCATTTCAATCCCCTCCGAGACATAGCGCTGAATCAGGTTCGAGCGCGAATGGCCCTCGGCCCGGGCGCGCCGGTCGAGACGCCTCAGCGTGTCGCTCGGGTAGCGGGTCGAGACTGGAGCGGCGACCTTTCTGTCCACGTGCTCATTGTACTACATCAGTGCACGGGTGTAGTGGAAATCACGCCGTACGAGGATGGAGCGGCTGGCGCAAGCGCTCGAGGCCCGGTTCGTGACGGGCGTCGAGACTGGCGCTCGCGAGGCACTCCAGGTTGGGCGGCAGCCGGCCGAGGTTGCCTGGGTCAGGCTGCGGGCGCCGTCTCGTGCTCCCGGAGGCGCCGGTGGATCGTGGTCCGCCGCAGCGGAGGTGGGTTGCGATCTGACGGAGGCTGTAGCCGTGCTCGGCGTAGGCACCGACGATCCCTGGGCGGTCGTCACGGCTGGAGACGAGATCCGCGAGATCCGGACGGCGCGGACGGACAAAGTCGCGCGGATGCTCGGGGCTGGAGTGCAGGCGCGCGAGGTGCTCCTTCACATAATCGTCGTCACCCTCGACCAGCAAATGCGACGCGACCGGCATCTCCGAGGCGTCGCTGACGAGCTCCAGATAGCGGGCTCTGGCGCTCACGGCGTCCGCACCGAGATACGAAAGCAGATCAGCGACCGCGACCACGCCCCCGTCCCGAGCTTGACCTGGCTGCGGCTTCGGAGGATGATAGAGTCGAATCCGAACAGGAAGGTTGCCATGAGGAACTGGGACCGAATCGCGGCGGGCACCGGCATCGGGACCGTCGTGTTGTTCATCGTCGGCTTCGTGCTTGTCGGCGACGCCCCGAAGCTCGACGATTCGGCGCGCGAGGTTGCGGCGTACTACACCGACGAGCGTGGAAGCCTCGTGACGGCGGCTATCCTCTTCGGGCTCGGTGCCGTGCTGCTCATCTGGTTCGTGAGCGCTCTCGCGGCAGCGCTGCGTGAGGCTGGTCAGGCCAGGCTTGCCGCCACGGCTTTCGGCGGCGGGCTACTCGTGGCGGGCGTGCTGTTCTTCATCTTGGTGGCGACTGCCGGAGCGATGCTGACCGCTCAGGAGGGCGGCGACGCGGGTGCCGTTCAGGCGCTGAACCAGCTCAGCTGGGCGAGCGAGGTGGTCATTACGTGGCCGGTGGCGGTGCTGGTCGGCGCGACTGCCGCCGCGGCCCTTCGCAGCCTCATCTTCCCGCAGTGGCACGCGTGGGCAGGCGGTATCGCTGCGCTTCTCTTCCTGCTCGGCGGCACGACGTGGGCCAAAGACGGGTTCTGGGCGCCCGACGGGGCCTACGGGACGGTCACCTTCCTGCTCTTCCTCGCGTGGTTGGTCGTCACGAGTGCCTTGCTCGTGCGCCGCGCCCAGGCGGCCGAGGCGCCGCTCGCCGCGCGGGCGTCGACGTAGCAGCGGGGTCGGCTTCGGACGCCTCCATCTTTCCGCCGCGTCCTTGGTCTCGCAGGGCAAAGGTGCCCAGTTCGCCTGAGAGGCGAATGCCTGGGGATGCTTCTATTGATGTCAAGTCGCGATGGGGGCTTCTTGGAGTAGCCGGTAGAGGTGGCGGGCGAGGTAGCGCTTGAGGCAACCTCCAGGCTGCCGTTACCCAAACCCAGAAATCGCGGTGTTTAGCGCCGAGGAAACATCTCACAAACAGCTTGAAACAGCGATGCCGGGGCTGGGACTCGAACCCAGACGGCCCGAAGGCCACTCGATTTTCAGTCCGCAAGGAGGCGCTCCTTTCCAAGAGCTTTCCATCCCG
Source organism: Chloroflexota bacterium (assembly GCA_031370085.1). Lineage (GTDB taxonomy): Bacteria > Chloroflexota > Limnocylindria > QHBO01 > QHBO01 > CF-167. The sequence goes on from JANMPX010000113.1 coordinate 8,695, forward strand.
AGAGGAAAGGCCCCTTCCGGGGCCTCTCTCATTCGTGGATATGGCGTGTTTCCTGGTGTTGCGGTTATGGGCGCTACTGGGCTCGAACCAGTGACCCCCAGCTTGTCGAGGCTGCCGAACCGGTTGCCGTGAGCCGCCGGGAGTCGTGGAACCGCATCAGCTGGCGGTTTGGTCACGAACCGAGAGACTCACGGAGATCCACCGCGAGTCCCGCAGCTTTCCATAGGGCTTTCCAAGAATTGCGAGTGCGGGGAAATCCACGCCCGCAGCGCTTCGAGAAGAACACGAACGCCATGAGATCAGGTGCCGGGCCGCAGCGACGCATAGTCCCTGTCATTCCCCGTCGGCGATGCGGGCGTTCCTTGCCCGGCGCGAAGGACTACGGTCAGCCGCGCCCTGGTGGGGCGTCGTGATGTGATCGACATCGGCTCCG
>JANMPX010000143.1:0-19353 GCA_031370085.1 Chloroflexota bacterium
CGCCAGCCCGCGACCGCGGCCAGGTCGTGTGTGAAAGTGGCGATCCCGCAGCGCCGCGGAGGATAGGTCGAGACAAAAGCGGTTCGAATGAGGGTGCTCCGATCGTTCACGGGGGTGGTTCAGGCGAGCTCTTCATCGGCGTCGGCCTCGGCCTTGGTCCGGTGGATCGTGCCGGGCGCGTGCTGGGGCGGGGCGTAGACAGTGTACAGCTTGAGGTCGACCGACCCCTCGTTCACGAAGTTGTGGCGCGTCCCAGCGGGGACGTGGACGAGGCAACCCGGCGTCAGCGGGGTGCGCTGGCCCTCGAGGACGGCCACGCCCTCGCCCTCGACAAAGACGAGAACCTGGTCCACGTCATGGTGGACCTCCTCGCCGATCTCGCCCTTCGGCGGGATGCTCATCACGACGACCTGGGCGTGCGGCCCGGTCGAGACGACCTCGCGGAAGAACGTGTTGCGCTTCGCTCGGGCGAGGATGTCCTCGCTGAACGGCATGGTGACCTTCTGGGTGGCAAGCATGTGTGGCGACCTCCTGTGTGCCGCGAGTATGCGGGCCGCCTCCCCTACCCCGCCAGAGCCGAACGTCCTGTCGTGGGCCCACCGGACCGCCGGCCCAGGGGCGTACCCTCGCATCAGTGAGGATCACGCTGACGACCACTGGCCGGAAGACCGGCAGCTCCCGCACGGTTCCGCTCTTCGCCTTCGCTGATCGCGATCGAGTGGTGATCGTAGGTTCGCGCGGCGGCTCAGCAAAGGACCCGGCCTGGGCCACGAACCTGCGCGCCCTTCCGCGCGCCACGGTGCGACTCGACGACGAGGAGTGGACCGTCCGTGCATACGAGGTCCAAGGCGAGGAGCGGGACCGGCTGTGGGAGCTGGTGTGTGCTGGCTTTCCGCTGTACGAGACCTATCGGCGTCGAACCACGCGCACCATTCCGCTGTTCGTCCTGGAACCCGCCGAGAGCGACTGAGGGCGCCTCAGCTGATCACAGCGGCTCCGAAATGGGGTTGTAGGGCCGCAGGGATGCGCAAAGAGCCATTGGGCTGGAGGTGGGTCTCCAGCAGCGCGGCATAGGTGCGGCTCATGCCGAGTCCTGAGCCATTCAGCGTATGCAGCAACTCGGGGCGCGCATCGGCGGCTGGGCGGTAACGCAGGTTCATGCGACGCGCCTGGAAATCGGTGTAGTTGGAGCAGGAGCTGACCTCCAGCCACTTGCCCACCCCCGGCGACCAAGCCTCGAGGTCGTAGCCCTTGGCCGGCGCGAAGCCAAGATCGGCGGTGCAGCGCTCCACCGTGCGGTACGGGATCTCGAGGGCCTCGAGCACCTCCTCCGCGTCGCGGGTGAGGGTCTCCAGCTCGTCATGGCTCGTCTCGGGGCGCACGAACTTCACCATCTCGACCTTGTCGAACTGGTGGACGCGGAGCAGGCCGCGCGTGTCCTTGCCGGCAGCCCCCGCCTCGCGCCGGAAGCAGGGGGTGTAGGCGGCGTGATAGATGGGGAGCTTCTCGGCGGCCAGGATCTCGTCGCGATAGACGTTGGTGACCGGCACCTCGGCGGTGGGGATCAGGTACAGGTCGTCGCGCTCGATGACGTACATCTGCGCCTCCTTGTCCGGCAGCTGGCCGGTGCCCCGGGCGGAGGCGGCATTGACCAGGATCGGCGACCACAGCTCGCGGTAGCCATGCCGCTCGGCCAGGTCGAGCATGAGGCCGATGAGCGCGCGCTGCAGGCGCGCGCCGGGCCCGGTGTACAGGATGAAGCCCGAGCCCGCGATCTTGGCCCCGCGCTCAAGGTCGAAGAGCCCGAGCCGCTCCCCGATCTCCCAGTGTGGCGGGGTACTGCCGGTGGGCATCGGATCGCCCCAGCTGCGAATGACCGGGTTGTCCCCGGCGCCGGATCCGTCAGGGACCGATTCGTCGGGCAGGTTGGGGACGAGCAGCAGATCGGTCTCGATGGCGGCGTCGAGGGCTGAGAGCTCGACGTCGAAGGTGTCGATCTGGACCGAGACGGCGGCCATGGTGGCCTTCAGCGTGGCCGCCTCATCTGCTGCGCCGCGGCGCAGCAGCTCGCCCAACTCGCGGTTCCCGGTGTTGCGCCGGGCGCGGAGCTCGTTGGCCTCCGATTCGATGGCGCGGCGCCGCGCATCCGCGGCGAGCAGCCGGTCGATCGACTCGGTGTCGTCGCCCTTGCGGGTCACCGCCCGGCGCACCGCGTCGGGATCGTCGCGGATCAGCTGCAGCGAGATCATGGAGGGAGGGTATCGGGCGCCGAGGCGGCGCGAAGGCGCTCAACGACGAACGGCCTGTCCAGTGAGGCGAGCAGCCAGCCGGCGCGCGGGCCCGATGGCTGGCCGAGGAACGCGAGGTAGAGCGCGGCGAACGCCTGTCCCGCTCCCAGGCCGTGGCCCTTTGCCGCCTCGAAGATGAGCCCCTGGAGCGATTCCCCGTCCCAGGCAGCATCGGCCACCGCAGCCGCCAGGTCGGCCAGCGCCCGGCGCTGCTCGGCGGTCAGCTGCGCAGCGGCGGCGGGGAGCGCGTCCCGCCGCACCTCGAGCCGGGCCCGCTCGGGGGCGTAGGTGTCGAGCCATGCGCGGGCTGCAGCAGCACGGACGTCGAGCAGCGCGGCCTCCTGGTCGGTCAATGGGCTTCCCTTCTCGGCCTCGACCCGCGCCCGCAGGTCGGCGCCGGGCACCTGGAGGAGCAGCGCCAGGTGAGCAAAGGGGGCGCGGAAGGCCGAACCCTCCACCTCCACATCAGCGTCGGGATCGACCAGCGAGGCGGCAAAGACGCGGGAGTGGTCCGACGGCAGCTCGCCGCGCACCTCGCGCCCCGCACTTGCCGCTGCGATGCGGTCGGACTCGTCGAAGAGCCGCGGGATCGCATCGGTCCCGTCGGGGTCGAAGTCGATCGCCTGGTTCGGCCGCGGACGCACGAACAGGAGACGGAGCTGCTCCGGCGGCACCACCTCCGCGATCTTGTGCGCGGCCGCGCCTCGTCCCTTCGAGGTGCTCATGCGCTTGCCACCGATGTTGAGGAACTCGTAGGGGAAGTTCAGCGGCGGCTCACGCTCGAAGACCTCGCGGGCGATGGCGTCCGAGCGGTCGCGCGACCCGCCGGCCGTGGCCAGGTCCTTGCCGCACGGCTCAACGGTGACGCCGAACAGGCTCCATTGGGCAGCCCACTCGAGGTTCCAGGGCAGCTTGGCAGCCCCGCCGAACGGCGACACGCGGCCCATTGTGGAGCAGCCGCGGGCCCAATCGACGAGATCGGGCAGGCACTCGAAGGCGACCGTCTCCCCGTCCCAATCGCGGGCCAGCGTCGTCCCGATGCGTCCGCAGGTGGGGCAGATGGGGTGCACCGGCAGCCAGCCGGCGGGGCGCTCGACATGGCTGACGCGTCGGTAGATGTCGCGGACCAGGTCGGCCCGATCGAGCGCGGTGCGGATGAACGGGTCGAGCTGGCCGGTCGGATAGATCTCGCTCATCCAGTAGTAGCGGTCGGGGTGGATCCCCAGCCCCGCGAAGGTATCGATGAACAGTGCCGCGAAGTGTCGTGCGTAGGAGGGGTGGCAGTCGCCCGCCGGATCCGGGACGTGGGCCAGGGGGACCCCCATCGAGCGCTCGATGGCATCAGGAGTGAGCAGCGCCTGGGCGTCCATCGGGTCGAGGTCGTCGATCCCGTAGAGCAGGGTGGTGGACAGTCCGTGGGCACGCAGCGCGCGCACCATGACGTCAAGGATGACCGGGCCGCGCAGGCTGCCGACGTGGACCGTCCCCGATGGGGTCTTGGAGTCATTGACGATCTGCGGGCCGCTCAGACGTCCCGCGAGCTCGTCGGCCCAGAACACGGCGATCGAGCCGCGGGCTAGCTGATGCGGACGACCGTGAAGGTGACCGGGCCGGACGGGGCCTCGACGGTGACCTTGTCGCCCTTCTTGTGACCCATCAGTGCAACGCCGACCGGCGACTCGTTGCTGATGCGGCCCTCGCGGGGCGCCGCCTCGGCCGAGCCGACGATGGTGAAGGACTCCTCGCCGTCAGACCCCTTGATGACCACCTTTGACCCGATCGCCACGCGATCGCCGTTGCCCTTCTCGATCAGCTCTGCGTTCTTGAGCTGTGCCTCGAGCGTGGCGATCCTGCCCTCCAGGAACGACTGCTCCTGCTTGGCATCCTCGTATTCGGCGTTCTCGGTGATGTCACCGTCGAGCTTGGCGTCGTGGATCCGCGAGGCGACCCGCGGTCGATCGACGGTGATCAGCCGGTGCAGCTCCGCCTGGAGCCTCTCGAGCCCCTCGGCAGTGAGATAGACGGGCTTGTTGTTCATCACTCACCGGATCGGATAACAAAAAACGCTTCAGGCCCCGCCGTCGCATCACGATGGCGCTCCTGAAGCCGGCCCTGGCCAGGCATCGGGCGTCGGACGCCGTTGGCGGCCAGCGCCGCGCGATTGTAGGCCGGGGGGTGGCTGCTGTCAAAGGAACGAGGTGCGCCAGGCCCCCTCAGTGACCGACCACGACCAACACCACCACCAGGGCCGCGAAGGCCATCCGGTAGACACTGAAGACGGTCATCGACCGCGTGCGCAGCCAGCGCAGCAGGAAGCCGATCGCCAGGATTCCGGAGAGCGTGGCCACCGCAAATCCGGCGCCGATGGCCAGCCATTCGTTGCCGTTGTGCGCCTCGCTCAGCAGGTGGCGCGAGCCGTACAGCCCCGCCCCCAGGGTGATCGGCGTTGCCAGCAGGAAGCTGAAGCGCGCCGCCGCCTCGCGGGTCAGCCCAAACAGCAGGCCGGCCGACATGGTGGCTCCCGAGCGGCTGATCCCCGGCAGCAGCGCCAGCGCCTGCGAGAGGCCGATGGTGACCGCCTTGCCCGCGGTCAACTGCTCGATCCGGTCACGCCGCGCGCCAAACCGGTCCGCCAGCCACAGGGCCCCGGCACCCACTACCACGAAGCCCGCGATGGCCAGTCTCAGCCCATCCGAGTCGCCGTGCAGCACCTTGTTGATCAGGTCCTCGCCGACGAAGCCGATCGCCGCCGCCGGCAGGGTCGCCAGGATCAGGAGCCACGCCAGGCGGCGGTCCGGATCCTGGCCGATGCGTCGCTCGATAAGGCTGGCTCCGGCGGCGCGCAGCAGCCGTATCCAATCGCGCGCGAAATAGCCAAGCAGCGCGATCAGCGTCCCGAGATGCAGGAAGACGTCAAATGACAGACTGCCGAGCAGCCCGCCACGCGGCCAGCCGAAGAGCCAGGGAGCCAGCTCGAGGTGCGCGCTGGAACTGACCGGGATGAACTCGGTCAGCCCCTGCAGGAGGCCGATCAGTGCCGCCTGCAGGATGAGCTCCATGAGGGACCCCTAGCGGACGAAGAGCGGCGCGAGCACCAGGCTGATCGTGGCCAGCAACTTGACCAGCACGTGCAGCGAAGGCCCGGCGGTGTCCTTGAACGGATCGCCGACCGTATCGCCGACGACCGCTGCCGCGTGGGCATCGGTTCCCTTGCCGACCGCGTTGCCTTCCGCATCGGTCAGATGGCCAGCCTCGATGAACTTCTTGGCGTTATCCCATGCCCCGCCGCTGTTGTTCAGCACCGTGGCCAGCAGCACGCCGGCGATGGTGCCGACCATCAGCAGCCCAGCCACCGCTTCCTGTCGCAGCAGCAGACCGACCACGATCGGCGTGGCCACCGCGACCGCGCCGGGCAGGATCATCTGGCGCAGCGCTGAGCGGGTGGTGATGTCCACCACGCGCGCGTAGTCGGGTCGCTGGGTGTAATCCATGATGCCGGGCATCTCTCGGAACTGGCGCCGCACCTCGACGATGATCGCCTGAGCTGCCACGCCGACGGCGCGGATGGCCAGGCTGCTGAAGAAGTAGACCAGCATCGCGCCGATCAGGGCGGCGATGAAGACGTTGACATCGGCCAGGTTCACCGAGGTGATCAGCGGACCCCCGCGGTTGGTCTGGATCAGGTTGATCTTGTCGATGTACGCAGAGAACAGCAGGAAGGCGGCCAGCGACGCCGATGCGATGGCGTATCCCTTGGTCAGCGCCTTGGTGGTGTTGCCGACCGCGTCGAGGCGATCGGTGATCTCGCGGGCCTTGCCCTCGGCGTGGCTGAACTGCGCGATGCCGCCCGCGTTGTCGGTGATCGGGCCGAAGGTGTCCATGGCCAGGATGAAGGCGGTGGTCATCAGCATCCCCATGGTCGCCACCGCGGTGCCGAAGATGCCCCCGTGCGGCAGTGCCTGCTCGCCGAGCCAGTGGCTGGCGAAGAGGGCAATGGCGATGGTGATGGCGGTCACCGCCGTCGTCTCGAAGCCGACCGCCACGCCGGAGATGATGTTGGTGGCGGGACCGGTTCGACTCGCCTCGGCGATCTCTTTGACCGGTCTCCAGGCGCCCGCGGTGTAGTACTGGGTGATGTACACGAAGGCCACGCTGGTGGCCAGGCCGACCAGGCCGGCGCCAAAGAACCAGACCCACGGCGCGATGCCGTTGGCGCCCACCGTGCCGGGCGTATTCATCATCAGCGACGTGGTCAGTGCGAGGCCGCCCACCGAGAGGATGGTGGTGACCCAATAGCCGCGGTTGAGCATGTTCATGGGGTCCTCGTCCTCGCGTCCGCGGACGAAGAAGATGGCCACCATGGTGGCCAGCAAGCCGAAGGCCCGAACCACCAGCGGGAAGAAGATCCAGGCCTCGGGGTGCGGCCAGCCGAGCCCGGTGGCGACACGCCAGACCGCCACGCCAAGGATCATGGCGCCGATGTTCTCCGCGGCGGTCGACTCGAACAGGTCGGCGCCACGACCGGCGCAGTCGCCGACGTTGTCGCCGACCAGGTCTGCGACCACCCCTGCGTTGCGGGGGTCATCCTCGGGGATACCGGCCTCGATCTTGCCGACCAGGTCGGCACCAACATCGGCCGCCTTGGTGTAGATACCGCCGCCCAGCTGAGCGAAGAGAGCGACAAAGCTCGCCCCGAAGCCGAAGCCGACGATCAGGAACGGCGCCTGCTCCGGATGCGTGAATCCGCCGTACAGCGCGAAGATCGACCAGACGCCGAGCAGCGACAGGGCCACCACCAGGAAGCCCGATACGGCTCCACCACGCATCGCGATCTGCACCGAGCGGACGAGGCTGCTGCGCGCGGCCGCGGCGGTGCGCAGGTTCGCCTTGACGCTGATGAACATGCCGATGATGCCGGAGGCCATCGAGCAGGCCGCGCCGACCAGGAAGGCGATGCCGGTCCGGATGCCGAGCTCCGTGCCGAAGATGCTGGTATCGGCAACGTCCTTGCCCTCGACCAGCGCGATCACCAGGCCGATCAGAACGGCTCCGCCGATCGCCAGCAGCCCGATGGTGCGGTACTGACGCCGGATGAAGGCGACCGCACCTTCGAAGATGGTGCCGGCGATCTCCTGCATGGCGACCGTGCCGGTGTCGGCACGCAGCACGTCCCAGGCGAGGAAAAGCGCGAAAGCGATGGCGGCGATCCCGGCTACGGGGATCACCCAGACGATGGGGTGGAGCTCCATGAATCCTCCGATGGGCGGTCGAGCGCGCCGTCGCCGCTCAACCGGCGTCTGTACACGGAAACGCCGGCGGGGATTGCACGGTCAGGCGCCCGCCAGCGAGGCGTCGGTATGGTAGCCGTCTGCGCGGTGACGGGTCAACCTCAGGGCAGCCAACGGGGAAGCCAGCCATCGACCGCCAGTTGCGTCCCCCGGCCGGTCGCCAGATCGAGCAGCCAGACCCCATCGAGCGGCCCATCGGTCGCCCCGGCCAGCGGGACGCGTCCCACCACCGCGATCCCCGACTCCGGCGCAAACGCCACCGAAGCTTCGCGCTCAGATCCGTCGCGGAGCATCTCGGCACCGGCGCCGCCGCCCGCGGTCGTCACCCACAGGCGACCGCCGATGGCATCGGGATCGAGGGCGAGGTAGGCATAGCGCCCGCTTGCCTCGACCGCGGGGAGCGCCGCCCCCGCACCGAATGAGGTCGAGCTGATGATGCCGTCGCTGGCCGAGACCCGGACGACAAGAAGCGCAGCTATGCGGGCGCTGGTGAGGTGTCGCGATCCCGGATCCAGCGGGGCAACTGCGCTTCCCGCCGGGAGGAGCCGCGAGGATGCAGCCGGCAGATCGGGGAGGACGGTCACGACAACCCCGCTCGAGTCCGGGAGCCAGACCGGGGGCGTGACGGCATCCAGCCTGACCGACACCCGACGGCGAGGCGAAAGGTCGATGATCTCGAGCCGGCCGGCGTCATCAACAAAGGCAAGCCGCGTCCCGTCGGGCGAGAAGCGCGGTGCGCGCAGCAGCGGGACCTGGATCAGGGCCGTGCTGCTCTGTGGCGTCGGCGATGGGGATGCCGTCGGGGTTGCCCCGACCGCGGGCGGCAGCTCGACCGCGCGAGGGTCGCCACCATCGGCCGACCGGGTCCAGATGCCGAGCCCATTGCCCGTCGCCGGATCCGCCCGACCGAACGCCATCAAAGCGCCGTCGGGAGAAAAACTCGGGTCGAACTCGATCAACCCTGCCTCGGTCAGGACGCGCCGATTGCTCCCATCGGCCGCCATCAGCACGAGGTTCGCCCCGTCGCCGACCACGAACGATCGGCCGTCCGGCGCGACCGCGTAGTCGACAACGGCCGACAGCTCCGCGGAGAGCTGTCGGTGGTTTGTGCCATCGGGGTTCATCGCCCACAGGTTGGCGATGCCGGCGCGATCCGACAGGAAGACGACCTGGTTGCTCAACGTTGCCGAGGGGGCACCGGTCGTGAAGCGCCAGGTGATCTGGTCGACCATCCGTGACCCATCGGCCCCCCGCAGTCCGGCGGCAAGCCGGACCTCGTAGGTGGTGTTGGCCGCCAGCGGGCCAGACGGCTGGAAGCGGAGCAGGCGCAGTCCGTCATCGACGAGCCCCGCGGCACCAGGAGCGGCCACCACTTCGAGCGACCCCGCAATCGACGGCGTGATCGACAGGAGGTCACCCGAGACACTGCGCGGATCGAGTGGCCGATCGAAGAGGACCGCGATCGGCGAGGTGACCACGATCCCCTCGACACCCGCTGCCGGCACGAACGTGATCGTGCCGAGGCCCGATTGGACGGTCTCAAAGTGGAGCAGGTATGACGCCTCGAGAGGTGTCCCGGCCTGGTCGCGCGCATCGGTGCCGATCTGGACCGAGTAGCGGCGATTGGGCAGCAGCGGCTCGCTCGGCTCGATCGTCAGGCGCTCGCCTCCCCAGCGCAGCTGGAAGGCCGTGGACGGAGTGATGGCAAGCACGCGCTCGACCGATGCGGTGTCCATCAGCGTCGAGAACTGGATTTCGATCGTCGCGTCGAGCGGAACGGAGAGCGCACCGTCGACCGGCGTCGCGGCAACGACCGCCGGGTTGCCGACGGTGTCGAAGGAAAACGGCGCTGAAGCGGCCGACATGGGATTCCCTGCCCCATCCCTGACCCCGGCCTCGACGTGCACGGCAAACGAGGAGCGCAGCGGCAGTCGGGTTGATGGGGTGAAGGTCATCGCGGCCCCACTCCAGCTGAAGGCGCCGCGGACCGCGGGCTCGATCTGAAAGGCTGCCTGCGCCCCAGGGTGATCGACCGGTTCGGAGAAGTCGACCTCGACGCTCGTGGTGGTCAGCGCGACCGACGAGTCGCTGGAGAGGTGCTGGGTGAGGAGCACGCGCAGGACCAGCGGCGGCCGTCCATCTACCGTGGAGGCGTAGTACAGGATGGCGATCAGCACCACGGCGCCGACGCCAAGGACCGTCAAGCTGCGAGGGAGGGCACCGCGCATCGTCAATGAACCCCGCGGGCGCTCGGGGCGGCCCGTGACCGGTCGCGAATGGACTCCCCGATTATAGGAGGGCGGCCGCGCAGGGCCGACCGGGGCCCCCCGGAGGCAATCGGGAGGGTGCGCTATGCTACCGGCCGCGCTCCCCGGCCCGCACGCACGGAGGCCCGATGACCTACTCCCCAGAGACCGACCCCACTGCCGGGGAGCCCACCAAGGGCGAGTCCAGCGGCGCCCGTCGCGGACTCGGTTGTGCGCTCGAGATCATCGAAACGCTCGTCCTGACCCTGATCATCTACCTGCTGATCCACAACTTCGTGGCACAGCCGTTCGAGGTCGAGCAGAGCTCCATGATCCCGACCATCACGCAGTCGGAGTACGTCCTGATCGACAAGATCTCGCCACGCTTCAACGACTACCGGCGCGGCGACATCGTCGTCTTCCAGCCACCGGCAGGCTTCGGACAGGGCGGGGTCCCCTTCATCAAGCGCGTGATCGGCCTGCCCGGCGATACGGTCAGCCTGCAGAACGGTCGGGTCTATGTGACCCCCGCGGCAGGGAGTGCCGTGCCCCTCGAGGAGCCGTACGTGATCCTCGGCATCGACGGGGGGACCGCGCCAACGCTGCCCCGCGACGCCGAAGGCACCAGTTCGTGGGTGATTCCGGCCGATTCCTACTTCGTGATGGGCGACAACCGTCCGGTGAGCCAGGACTCGCGCTTCTTCGGCGCGATCACGCGCGACCTGATCATCGGGAGGGCCTGGCTCCGCTACTTCCCCCTCGACCGAATCGGATTCCTGGAGCAGCCGACCTACGCGGGCCTATCCGATTCGCCGGCATCGACGCCGGCCGCCTGGCTGCCCGGCTACGGGCGCTTCGGCTCCTCGGCCAGCACCCAGGTGTCGATCTCGCGCTGGTAGCTCTGCAGCTGGTCCGCGCCGAACCACAGGGTCAGCTCCTCCAGCGCGGTCTCCGTGCTGTCGGAGGCGTGCACCAGGTTGCGGAGGCCGCTGATTCCCAGGTCGCCGCGGATGGTTCCCGGCTCGGCTTCGTTCGGCATCGTTCGCCCGATCATGCGCCGCACCGTGGCCACCGCATCGGGCCCCTCCAGGGCGATGGCCGCGACCGGGCCGGAGGTGATGAATTCGAGGAGCGCCGGATAGAAGAGCTTGCCGAGATGCACAGCGTAGTGGCGCTCCGCCAGCTCCCGCGGAACCGAGAGGAGGCTGAGGCCGATCAACTTCAGGCCCTTGCGCTCGAAGCGCGCCACGATCTCGCCGACCAGGCCACGCTGCACGCCGTCGGGCTTGACCAGGACGAGGGTGCGTTCCATCAGGGCTGTGGCTCCTTGGCGTTGGCCGGGGTTCAGGTCCGTGCGGCGCGATCGAAGGCGGCCTCGGCATCGGCCTTCTTCCCGGCGGCGCGGAGCAGCTCCCCGTAGAGTAGCAGACGGTCTGCGGCTGGCTCCGCCTGAAGGGTCGGCTCCAGCATCGCGATCCCGTCAGCGGCCAGCCGCGGATCGAGACGGAGAGCGGCGCCCAATTGGCGGTCTCCCGCATCCAGATCTTCGGTGGCGTAGGCCTTGCGGGCGGCGTCCAGGCGAGCATGCGCGGCCGCGGCGCGCTCGGGGGTCGGCTCGATGTCGGGCGATGGCGCGCCACCCGGCGGCTCACCGGACCGCCTTGCCTGGGTTCGGAATGAAGGCGGGATCGGCCAGGCAATGCGCGACGCCACGCCGGCACGCAGCCGCCAGGTCTCGTCTGGCCCGATGGCCGCGACGACCTGCTCGGCGAGCCGTGCGGCGTGCTCGGCCTGGCCGCTGGCGGCTCGCCCCTCCGCCTCGATCAGGATCACGATCGGCCGCTTGCGCTCGATGCTGCCGCTGCGAATGGCATCCACGACAGCTCCTGCGGCGACCGGACGGCCCTGGCGCCAGATGGCTTCGGCGAGCAGGGAGCGCGCGGCATCCAGCTGATCCAGTGCGCCGCGACCGGCCACCTCCAGCCGCGCGATGTGGCGGGCCAGGATCCCCTCCGCCAGCAGGGCCAGGCCGGAGTTGATCTGGGCGCGCGCCAGTGCCAGGTCGTCCGCGAACAGGTCGATGCTCCGGGCCTCCGATGCAGCGGGCACGATGCGTTCCGCCCGGTCGCTCATCGCGCCAGCATCCGTTCAAACGCCGGACGCGACCGGAACGGGCCGAGCACGGCGAGGCGGGCGTATTCCGGCCGCACGCAGCGACGAGCCACGCGCAACAGGTCCTCCTCGGTGACAGCCTCGAGGTGGGCGACCACCTCATCGACGGTCAGAATCCGCGGGAGCAGGCTCTCGCCAGTGCCGAGCCAGGCGGACACGGCGCCGGTCTCTTCCATGCGCAGCAGCAGCCGACCGCGGGTATAGGCCCGGGCGCGCTCGAGCTCGGCCGATGGGATCGGGTCCTGGACGACGCGCTGCAGCTCATCGAGCACGGCGGACACCACCTTTCCCGCCTTGTCGGGGTCGAACCCCGCATGCACGCCAAACGTCCCGCAGTCGGCGTAGGTCGCGGCGAAGGTGGAGACGTCGTAGGCCAGGGAGCGCCGCTCGCGCAGCTCCAGGAAGAGACGGCTGCTCATTCCATCGCCGAGCACCGCACCGAGCAGGTCGAGCGCCCAGCGATCCGGATCATCCCGGGAGACGCCGGGCATGCCGAGGCACAGGTTGCCCTGGGCCAGCCGTCGATGGTCAACCCTGACCGTTCCGGCAGAACTCGCGATCGGGGGCAGCAGCGAGGTGTCCGGGTTCCGGTCGCCCACCGCGACGACCGGAACCGCGGTCGGCGGAGACCACGCCGCGGCGGCGTCGAGCACGGCCTGGTGATCGATGCGACCGGCCACGGCCAGGACAAGATGCCTGGGCTGATACCACCGCGCCCAGTGCTGGAGCACCGATTCGTGGGTCGCGCGACGCACCGAGCGAGGGCTGCCCGCGATCTCCCGACCGAGGGCGTGGGCGCCGAAGAGCAGCTGGTCGAAGAGGCTGAAGACGTGGTCTCCCGGCGAGTCAACGTACATCCGGATCTCGTCGACGATCACCGGCTTCTCGGCCACGAGGTCCGCGTGGCGCAGCAGCGGCCGCAGGACGAGATCGGCGACCACCTCGAGCGCCTTTGCGGCCGCCTCGGCCGGCACCCGCGCCGAGTACACCGTCAGCTCCCGATCGGTCGACGCGTTGACGCTGCCGCCGCAACCCTCGATCGCCTCTGACAGGCCGCCTGGGTCCGGATAACCGACCGTCCCCTTGAAGACCAGGTGCTCCAGGAGGTGGGAGAGGCCGGCCCGGTCACGCTCCTCGTGTCGCGAGCCCACGCCCACGAACAATCCGACCGAGACCGACCGTGCGGCCGGCATCGTCTGGGTGATCACCCGCAGGCCGCTCCCCAGCACGCTGCGCTGGTACGGCAGCGGCACCGGGCGCGCTCGCTTCACGGCGAGGCCGGATGCCACCTAGCGGTCCTCGTCGTCGTCGGTCGCCTCGGGCGACATGAGGAGCTCCATCTGGATGAAGCGCAGGTCCCGCGCCAGCTCATCGGCGGTGCGGGGCAGAGGCCGGCCGCCGGGCTGCTCGTCGGAGCTGAGCTCATGCGGACCGCTGGCCGCGAACTCGAGCACGACCCGCTCCTCGCCGATCACCAGGGTATAGACCAGCAGCTGCTCTGAGGTGGTGTCGAACTGAAGGTAGTCGAAGGAGTCGAGGTTGAGACAGATCGACAGCGGCGTGAAGTAGCTCGCGATCTCGGGATGATCGACCACGATCCGCTCGACCCAGCCGGTCCCCTGGCTGGTGACCTGCCCGCCGCGATGGTAGGTGTAGCTCACCGTCTGCTTGAGGAGCGGGCGCAGGATGTTGTAGATGTCACTTCGGTCAGTGACCACCCCGGTATTGATATAGAGCTTGGCTCGCGCCTCGGTCATCGGCTCGCTCATCGGCCTGCGCCGCGATACGGGTGGGGGTCGGCGGCGAGTCTAGCACCGGGGCCGTTGGCGGGGAGGCGCGCAGATCGGCTGGTAGGATGTGGTGCGTGAAGCTGCTGGCCGCCGATCTCGGCAATACGAACATCACGCTCGGCCTCTTCGACGATGACGAGCTGGTCGGCTCGTGGCGTGCCTCCAGCCGCGCCGCGGCCACCGCCGACGAGGTGGCGGCCCTGACAACCGCCCTGCTCGGTCTCGATGGGCATCGGCTTGAGGAGCTGGAAGGGGTGGCCCTCGCCTCGGTCGTGCCGCCGCTGACCGGGACCTTTGAGCGCTTCCTGCGCAGCCGGGTCGGGCTCGAGCCGGTGATCGTCGATGCAGCCTCGCTGGATGGCGTGCTGACGATCGAGATCGACCGCCCGGCCGAGGCCGGCGCCGATCGACTGTGCAACGCACTGGCGGCACGGATCGAGTTCAGCGGCCCGGCTATCGTGGTCGACCTTGGCACGAGCACCAACTTCGACCTGGTGAGCGCCGAGGGGGCCTACATCGGTGGGGCGATCGCCCCCGGCCTGGGGCTCAGCCTCGAGGCGCTTGTTGGCTACGCCAGCAAGCTGCCGCGCATCGAGCTGCGGCGGCCGGCCCGCGCCATCGGCACCAACACCGTCCATGCCATGCAGAGCGGGACCGTGCTTGGCTACATCGGGCTGGTCAGCGGCCTGCTCACCGCCCTTCGTGGCGAGCTGCTGGAGCGCTCACCGGCGGACAGCCGGGTGACGGTGGTGGCGACCGGCGGCTACACCCACGAACCCTGGCTGCGAGACGTGCCCGGGATCGATGCGATCGAGCCCGACCTGACACTGCGCGGCATCCGCTACGCGCATGCCGCGATCCTCGAGCGCGCCGGAAGACCGGTCGTCGAGCCGGGTGCCAGCCGATGACCGAATCGGGCGGGCCGCTGGCCGGACGGCGCGTGGCGGTGGGGGTGTCCGGCAGCATCGCCGCGTACAAGGCGGTCTCGCTGGTGCGTCTGCTCGCGGAACGCGGCGCCCTGGTCGACGTGGTGATGACTCCCGCGGCCACCCGCTTCGTGACACCGCTCACCTTCGGCTCGCTCTCGCATCGGCCGGTCCTGACCGACCTGATGGCCCTCGATGCGGAGCAGCAGATCGCCCACATCGAGATCGCCGAGGGGGTTGATGCGATCGTCATCGCACCCGCCACCGCGCATCTGCTGGGCGAGCTGGCGGGTGGCCTGGTCGGCAATGTGGTGGCCGCCGTGGCGCTGGCCAGCCGCGCACCGGTGGTGGTGGCGCCCGCCATGGATGCCGGCATGTGGACGCATCCCGCGACCCAGCGCAACGTCGAGACGCTGCGCGGCTTCGGCTACCGGATCGTCGAGCCGGAGGTCGGGGCGCTGGCGAGTGGCCTCACCGGCATCGGCCGCCTCGCAGAGCCGCAGACGATCGTTGACGCAGTCGAGCAGCTCTTCGCGCACGCGGGCGACCTCGATGGGCTGCAGGTGGTGGTCAGCGCCGGCGGAACGCGGGAGCCGATCGACCCCGTCCGTTTCATCGGCAATCGCAGCAGCGGCAAGATGGGAGCTGCCATCGCCGAGGCCGCGCGCGACCGCGGCGCCACGGTGACCCTGGTCGCGGGCAGCATGACCGCGGCTGCGCCGACCGGCGTCACTGTGATCGAGGCGACCACCGCGGCCGCCATGCGCCAGGCGGTGCTGCGCGCGGCTCCGGGAGCCGACATCCTGGTGATGGCAGCCGCGGTCTCCGACTTCGCCCCGCGGCGCACCAGCAGCAGCAAGATCAAGCGTGACGGCGCTGCGCTGCAGATCGAGCTGGTACCCAATCCCGACATCGTGGCCGAGGTCGGAGAAATGGCTGATGGGGTGCGCCCCTTCCTGGTCGGCTTCGCCGCTGAGAGCGATGACCTGGAGGCGAACGCGCTCTCAAAGCTGCGCGACAAGGGGCTCGATCTGATCGTGGCGAACCGGGTCGGCGGCCCCTTCGACGCCGTCGGCTCGGACGACAACAGGGTGATCGTCTTCAGTGCCGAGGGCGCAATCACCGATTGGCCGATGCTGCCCAAGCGACAGGTCGCCGAACGACTGTGGGACCTGATCGGCGACCGCTATCGCAAGGCCAGGCCGTCGGCCCCGCCTCGACCGGCGCGCTCGCGGCGGCGCTGAGGGTGAAGGTCGCCCGGAGCATCAGCGAATTGCGTGCGGCGATCCTGGAGCATCGCCTGACCGGGGACTCGGTCGGCTTCGTTCCCACCATGGGCGTGCTGCACGAGGGCCAGCTGTCGCTCATCCGGCGCGCTCGCACCGAGAGCGGCTGCGTCGTCATCAGCTGCTTCGTGAACCCAGCGGACCTTCCCTCGCTCGACGAGGGCGGTCCGCTGCATCGCGACGAGCGTCGGGAGCTGGCGCTGCTCGAACGGGAGCAGGCCGATGTCGTCTTTCTGCCCGAGGCGGCGATTTTGTACCCACCCGAGGACCTGACCCGCGTCAGCGTGGAGGGCCTCACCCGACAGCTGGAGGGCGCCTCGCGGCCGGGCCACCTCGATGGCTTGACCACGGTGATGCTCAAGCTGCTGCACCTGGTTGGTCCTGCGCACCTGTACCTGGGCCAGCGACACGCCCAGCAGGTGGTGGTGCTGCGCCGGATGATGCGCGACCTGTTCCTGAACGTGGAACTGGTGATCTGCCCGACCGTCCGGGAGGCCGACGGACTGGCGCTGTCCAGTGCCAACGCGCTGTTGTCGATCGAGGAGCGCCATGCCGCCGCGTGCCTCTTCGCCGCCCTCTCGGCGGCCAGGGAGGCCTACGACGGAGGGGAGCGCTCGGCGGAGGTTCTCAGGGCGCGAATGACCGATCTGATCGCGGCCGAGCCGATGGCGCGGCCCGACTACGTGAGCGTGGCGGATTCGGCGACCCTGGCCGAGCTAAGCCGCGTGGCCGGACCCGCGCTCGCCCTGGTTGCGGTCTGGATCGGGCACACCCGGCTGACCGACAACATGCCCCTGGCCTGGGACGTCGCCTGACCTGGCCACGGCATTCGGCCACAAAGTACTAGTGACGTACCGGGCCCGGTCCGTATCATGCTGGCTGTCACCGCGAGCCCGGTCTCACGATCGGGGTCCCCGCGATGCACGAGGAGGCCGGCGAGTGCCCACGTCCGGCCTCCTTCCGTGTCCTTCGCGGGCCGCCGCGGTCGGCTAGCGGGAGGGTCCGCCGCCGGCGGCGCGCAGGGCCGCCTTGTAGGCCTTCTTGCCGGCCTGGTAGCTCGCCAGCGACTCCGGCGAATCGACGTCTCCGAGAGTGGGATGCTTCGGCAGCACGGCGTCGAGACCGGGGAGCTTGAGGCCGAATCGCTTGGCCAGGATGGCGGTCAGCGTCGCTGCCTTCATCTCGCCGATTGACGGGACCGCCAGCAACCGCCGTCGCAGGTCCGGTCCATCCGCCGCCTCGGTCCAGATCCGCTCGGCGCGGCCGTCGTACTCGGCTGCGACGAAGGCACACAGCGCTCGTACGCGGCCGGCCATGGCGCCGGGAAATCGGTGGAGTGCGGGTCGGTCGCGAAACACCCGATCCAGCACGGCCGGATCGGTCGCCGAGATTCCTGCGGCATCGAGGTGTCCGATGCGCCGCTTCAATTCGGCAGGGCCGGAGAAGGCCTTCTGTACGCTGACCTGCTGATCCAGGGCGAAGCCGATGAGGAGCGCCAGCGGGTCGCTGGCGAGCAGGCGATCGGACTCGTCGTCGCCGGTGTACGGAAGTCGTTCGACGGAAGATGTGGTGGCGGTCATGGCGCCATGGTACGGCGGGACGACTGCCACCGACTAGAGCCGGGCGAGGAGCCCGTCGATCTCCAGAGAGCTCGCCACCAGCGCCTTGATGGTGTCGATCTTCTCGATGTCGGCAGCGTGCGTCTTGACCAGCACCTCGTCGACCGCCTGTGCGGTGCGGTAGGTGTCGGTCTCGACCAGGAAGGCGAAGAGGCCCGCCGAACGAAGCTGATCGACCAGCGCGGGCTCCGGCAGAAAGCCGCCGGTCAGGATCATGCCGATCACCTTGGGCGACGCGAGGCCCCGGTTGGCCGCCAACGAGGCACTGATGAGGTCATCACGATCGCCCGGCGTGATGAGCAGGGTGCGCTCGCCGAGCACGGCCATGGCATGCCCGGCCTGCATGGCCCCGATGGCAACCTGTCCGATCAGCCGCCCGGTCTCGGCGGTGCCCGAGATGAGCTTTCCGTCGAGGTGGGTCACGATCAGCTCGAGCGAAGGGTTGGCCAGCAGCGGACTGTACGGAATACAGCCGAGAAGCTCGATCCCGTGTTGTCCCAGGCCGCGCGCCAGGATGTCCGGGAGGTGCGGGTGTGACGCGACGTCGACCTTGTTGACGACCGCGCCAAGGACACGCACCCCGTGCCGTTCGAAGAGCGCCTGGTTGAGCACGATCTCGTCGATCGGCCGGCCCACGCCACCCTCGCTGACGATCACCGCCGGTGCGCCGAGCAAGGCCGCCACCCGAGCGTTGGACAGATCCACGACCGCCCCGACCCCGGCATGGCCGGTCCCTTCGATGATCAGCAGGTCCTTGCCATCGGCGACACGATCCGCCGCATCGGTCACCGTCCGGGCGAGGTCCTCGTGCACGTTGCCCATCACGAAGTCGGTGGTGAAGTGGGGTGGCAGGGTCACCGGGCTCATGTCGTCGAGGCCATCGGGCAGGTCGAAGACCGCCTTCATGAGCACCGCGTCCTCGTCCGCGCGGGTCCCGTCGACCACCAGATAGCGCTGGCCAACCGGCTTGATGAAGCCGATCTGCCGGCCACCCCCGACAATCGCGGCGGTGAGGCCCAGCGAGGTGGTTGTCTTGCCGCGGTTCTGCCCGGTCGCCGCCAGGTAGATCCGCCGCCGGTCGGTCACCCGCGCGGCTTGGTGCGCCGCTCGACGAGCTCAACCCCCTCGCGCAATCGGGCGACCAGCTCGGGCTCGATCATCTCCGGCTCGAGGTGCTCACCCAGGCGCTCCATCATGTCGGCCGCCACGGTGAGCAGCACATCGGCATCGGCGATGAAGAACTGCGGCTCGTTGTTGTAGCGAACCAGGGTCAGCCTGCCCTGCAGGGTGACGCCTCCCTCGGCGTGCGTCTGCTGGGTGCCGAAGCTGTGCCCCTGGATCCCGTCGGGGTTGTTCAGGAAGTTCAGGGCGTTGTCGATGGCAAGCCCGAACCGCGCGCGCCAGCCGACGAGCCGCTCGTGGACATCGGGCGGCAGCCCGATCTCCCCCACCTCGTCGAAGACCTCGCGAGTCACCGTCAGCAGGCCGACCAGGGTCGAGCCCGCCCGGCTGCCGAGCATCACCTGCAGCGAGCGCTCGAGGATGAAGACATCGGAATCGAAGCGCGGCGAGGTGGTCACCTCGGCGAGCAGGTCCTCGACGTTGTCGAGCGCTCCCGGATCGGCCAGGGAGGTCGCCAGGTTCAGGATCTCCTCGCGGAAGAGGAAGCGCTCCTCGTGGTCGAGCATCACCGCGCCCTCCTTCTGACATCCCCGGTGCGAGTCGGGCGCCGGCAATT
>JANMPX010000178.1:0-9857 GCA_031370085.1 Chloroflexota bacterium
GAGCAGGGCAAGGGTGATACCGGCATGGAGATGCCCGATGAAGAGGCGTCGCTGCTCCCCTACCCCGGCCATGACCAGGTCGCCACCTACCTGCGTGGCGCCTTCTCGGACCTGGAGCAGGCGATCGGCTCGCTCGACGACGAGACGATCCTGCGGGAGGCCGATAACCTCCTCGGCGAGATGGCCCCGCTCGACGATTCGATCATCCGCCACCTCTCGCACATCAGCCGGCACCTGGGCATGATCGAGGCGCTGCGCGGCCTGCGCGGCGGCCACGGCACCGCCACCACCTGACGCCATGGTCCAGATGCGCGACATCAGCCGCGGCCCGGCGCCCGCCGAGCCACCGCGACTCACGCGGCCCCGTCGCGACCAGCCGTTCGAGCCGGCCAGCGACGCCCGCCCGCTGCTGCTGGCCCACGGCGGCCTGCTTACCGTGGAGCGGCTTGGCACCGTCGCCTACACCCCCACCTGGGAGCTGCAGGACGAGCTCGCGGATCAAAGAAGGGCCAGGCGGATCGGCGACCGGCTGCTGCTGGTCGAGCACTTCCCGGTCTACACCATCGGCCGCGGCGGGGACCAGGCCAACTTGCTGGCGAGCCCCGAACGGCTGCGGCAGATCGGCGCGGAGTTCCACCGCATCGACCGCGGCGGCGACATCACCTTCCACGGACCCGGGCAGCTGGTCGCCTACCCCATCGTCGAGCTGCGCGACCCGCTCGACCTGCGGCGATACGTCCGCAGCCTGGAGGCGGCGATCATCGCCACTGCATCGGCCTTTGGAGTGGAGGCCCATCGCGAAGAGGGCCTGACCGGTGTCTGGGTGGAGGGCCAGCGCAAGCTGGCGGCCATCGGCGTCCGGGTGCGTCGCGGAGTGACCACCCATGGGCTGGCGCTGAACGTCAACACCGACCTGCGCTGGTTCGCCGAGATGATCCCGTGCGGGATTGCTGACAAGGAGGTCACCACCCTCGCCCGCGAGCTGGGCCACGCGGTCGAGATGGAAGCCGTCGAAGACCGCCTGGCCGATGCACTTGCCACCTCCTTCGGCCTGGTCCTCAGCCTCGACCGATCCGGTCCGGTCGGACCCGCCGGCGCCAGCGAGCAGTGACGGAGGTTCAGCGGGCGGCCGCGCAGCACCCCCACCTGGAGGTCGGCGCGTTCGGGCCGTGGCAAACGAACGCGTACCTCGTCTGGGACGGCCGATCGCCCGATGCACTCGTGGTCGATCCGGGCATGGGTGCCGCTGCATCGCTCATGGAACGGGTCGCGGCCAACGGGCTGCGGCTGCACCTGATCGCCGATTCACACGGCCACATCGACCACATCTTCGACAACGCGCCGTTGATGCGCGCCTCCGCTGCGCCGCTGGCCATTCACCCGCTCGACGCGCATCGGCTCGACGGTCGCAACAACTACGACTTCACCATCGAGCCGGCCGTGGCCAGCCAGGAGCTGAACGAGGGGGACCAGCTGCGCATCGGCGACCTGGTGTGGGATGTGCTGCACACGCCCGGGCACACTGAGGGATCCGTCTGCCTGTACGAGGAGCGCCACGCACTGCTGGTGAGTGGCGACGTCCTGTTTGCGGGGTCCTATGGCCGCACGGATCTGCCCGGCGGCGACGACGCCGCTATGGTCGCCAGCCTGGCGCGCCTTGCCCGCGACCTGCCAGTTGGCGTGCGGGTGCTGCCCGGACACGGTCCCGAGACGACGCTGGAGCGGGAGCTTCCCTGGATGCAGCGAATTGCCGCGGCTGGACGGTTGCTCATCCCGGGGTAGTGGCGGCGAGCGACGGCCGGGGAGCGGCGTCGGGGAGTCGGCCGGAATCGCCCCACGGCTACTACAGCCAAGAACAGCCTCTCGGACCTGTCTGGATGGCCGAATTGCCACCCCGCGCCGCCGGCGGCCAGCGAGACGCCCCAATTTGGCCGTAGTGGCCGCCCGGTGGCTACCGCTGCAGCGGCGCCAGCCCCCGGAGCAGTTGCACGCTACGCCCTCGCCGTCGCGGCGCCGATCGGTCGGCGAGGCGCATGCCCTCCTTTTCGGGCGGCCCCCTGCGCGCCTGCCCATGCCGTCAGCGCCGTTTGTGCAACCGTGCGGTCCTGCGGCTGTGCTGCACAAATGGGCCTGATGCGACGGACCCTGGTGCCGAGCCAGCGGCCCGCCGGTCCGGTCATTGCCTCCGCCCACCCGAAGCGGGCCAACCGGCCCTTGCCGCTCAAGGCGCCTCCCGCGACGCTGAACGCGATGACCACCACGACGATCGGTCCGACCCGTCCCACCCAGCGCATCCCGCACTGGTTCCTGCGAGTCCCCGAGCTGGTCTTCACCCTGCACCTGAGCCGCCTGACACCGTGGCTGACGATGATCGTCACCACCGGCCGGCGCACCGGGAAACCGAGGCGCGTGGTGCTGGACGTGGCCAAGCGCGAGGCCGGCGGGCTGTGGGTGCTGGCCGCCGATGGTCTCGGCGCCCGCTGGGTCAAGAACCTGCTGGCTGACCCGCGCTGCCAGGTCACCAACCGCGGACGCCGGTTCGCGGCGCACGCCACGGTCACCGCCGCCGACCCGGCTGATCTCGTCGCAGAGGTCTATCGCGACCGGCCCCTGTACACCCGGCTCATCTACCTGGCCGTCGGCGAGCGCGTCCACAACGAGGCGGACGCGCGCCGTCTCGCGGAAGGCGTCGTGCCGGTCTGGCTCGAGAAGGACCGCACCGCGTGATCCGAAGAGCGATCCTCATGGTGGGCCTGGTCGGGCTCATCGGCCTGGGTGCCATCCAGCTGGTGCCCTACGGGCGCAACCACAGCAACCCGCCGGTCGTGGCCGAGCCCGCCTGGGACTCGCCGGCGACGCGTGCCTACGCGGTGACCGCCTGCTTCGACTGCCACAGCAACCAGTCCACCTGGCCGTGGTATTCCAACATCGCGCCGATCTCGTGGCTCGTCCAGCAGGACGTCGACGAGGGGCGGGCAAAGGTCAACTACTCCGAATGGGGCCGCGGCCAGGAGGGTGGCGACTCCGCGGAGACATTCTCCGAGGGAAGCATGCCTCCATTCATCTACCTGCTGACGCACCCCGACGCCCGCTTCTCCGACGCCGATCGCGCGGCCTTCATCAAGGGGCTGAACGCAACCTTCGGCGGTTGTGGCGGCTGAGGCTGCTGAGGCTGCTGAGGCTGCTGAGGCTGCCGCCCAGTTGACGGCCTGACCGTCACTAGGACCAGGGCATCGTCAGCCGTGACGGCCCGAGACGTCATGGCGCCCATGGCGTCGTCGCGGCGACGGCCCGATACGTCACCACGTCGAGGCCGTCGTCGGGATGACGGCCCAACCGGAATCGGCCCAACCAGAATCGGCCCAACCGGAAACGGCCCAGCCAGAATCGGCTCAGCCAGAATCGGCCCAACCGGAATCGGCCCAACCGGAATCGGCCCAGCCGGAAACGGCCTTGCCAGAATCGGCCCAACCAGATGACGGCCTTACCAGAATCGGCCTCACCGGGATCTCCTCGCCTGGGCCTCGAGTAGGATCACCGCAGGATCACCGCAGTCCTGCCCGTCTACCGTCGAGGAAACTTACCCGCAGGGAGAACCGCGCATGCGGATCGCATTCATCGCCATGAGCGGCGTCCGGGCCGCCAGCGAGGAGCTGAACCGGATCGGCATGACCATGCCGGGCTTCGTCGAGCGCAGCAAGGTCATTGCCTCGCTGCCAAGCCTCGCGCTGCTGACGCTGGCCGGACTGACACCGGATCGCTTCGAGATCAGCTACCACGAGATCGCGGACCTGCGCCTCGCCAAGGAGCTGCCCGACTGCGATATCGCGGCAATCGCCTCGTATTCGGCACAGATCAAGGACGCCTATGCCGTGGCGGACCAGTACCGCGCGCTGGGTGTCCGTGTCGTGCTGGGCGGCCTGCACGTCACCGCGCGGCCGGAGGAGGCGCTCACCCACGCTGACGCGATCGTCATCGGCGAAGGAGAGCTGGGCTGGCCGGAGCTGGTAGAAGACCTTGCCAACCATCGGCTCAAGCGCATCTACGCCGCAAACGGGCGCGAATTCAGCCTGGCCGATGCGCCGATGCCGCGCTTTGACCTGCTCGACATCGAGCGCTACAACCGGATCACGGTGCAGACCCAGCGCGGCTGCCCGTGGCGCTGCGAGTTCTGCGCCGCCTCGATCCGGCTGACGCCGCTCTTCAAGGTCAAGCCGGTGGACAAGGTGATCGCCGAGATCCACGAGATCAAGCGACACTGGCCGCGGCCGTTCATCGAGTTCGCTGACGACAACTCGTTCGTGCATCGCGCCAAGAGCAAGACCCTCCTGCGAGCCCTGGTGGACGAGGATATCCGCTGGTTTACCGAGACCGATATCTCCATCGCGGACGACCCCGAGCTGCTCGCGCTGATGCGCGAGGCGGGCTGCGCCGAGGTCCTGATCGGCCTCGAAAGCCCAACCGCGGCGGGGGTGGACGGCGTGGAGCTGCGCCGGAACTGGAAGCGGGGGCGGTTCGCGGAGTACAAATCGGCGATCGAACGGATCCAGGGAAACGGGGTGGCGGTCAACGGCTGCTTCGTGCTGGGGCTCGACGGCAACGGTCCGGAGGTCTTCGATGACGTGGCCGAATTCGTGGCCGATAGCGGCCTGTTCGACGTCCAGATCACGGTGCTGACCCCCTTCCCGGGGACGCCGCTGTATGACCGACTGCTGGCGGAGGGTCGGCTGCTGGAGCCGACAGCCTGGGAGCGCTGCACCATGTTCGACGTCAACTTCCGACCAAAGGGGATGTCCCCCGAAACGCTGCAGCACGAGCTGGTCGAGCTGGGGCGGCGGCTGTACACCACCGAGCAGCGCAAGGCGCGACGCAACGCGTTCTATGCGCATCGCCGCAGCTTTCGCCGAGAGGCCAGAGCAGAAAGGAAAAGCGCATGACCAACTTCAAGACCTTCTTCCTCGTGGCGGCGCTCTACGACATCGTGCTGGGGGCGGCCTTCTTCGTCCTGTATGCCCCGCTCTTCTCAGCCCTGGCCATTGAGCTGCCGAACAGCATCACCTACATCCATCTCACGGCTGCCTTCGTCTTTGTCCAGGGGGTCGGCTACTGGTTCGTCTACCAGGACCCCGAGGCCAATCACGGGATCGTCAAGACGGGCGTGGTGTACAAGATCGCGTTCGCCGGGCTGTCCTTCTTCTACCTCGCCATCGGGCAGCTGCCGCACCCGGTCTTCGCCGTCTTCGGCGCGATGGACGTGCTGTTCCTGATCGGCTTCCTGATGTTCCTGAAGGGCGATCGCGACCGGCTGCCGGCCTGATGGTTCCGGCGATCCCCCGCGCGGTTCCCGTCGAGCTGTCCGCCAACCGGCAGATGGCCCGGCGCGTCACGCGGCTGGGCTACGTCAGCTCGGTGGCGCTGGGGCTGATCTGGTCATTGGCGGTGGTGACCCTGGGTGCTCCGCTTTGGGTGGACGGCGCGCTGGCGGCCGGCTGGGTGCTGATGCCCACGATCCTCTTCGCCAGCCTGGTGCGCCCTCGGCTGCGCTACGGGCTGGTGTTGCCCGGCACCCTGGTGGGGGTTGGCCTGCTGGCGATCTGTGCGTGGTGGCTGCCCGCGGAGCCGATGGCCGCCGCCGGCTGGCTGTCGATCACTGCCGGGATCCTGCTCGGCAGCATGCTGGGGCTGTGGTTCTGGTACCGGTTGCTGCCGGTGCCGGCCCGCCTGGATGATCCGTACTCGCCGGGACGGTGGGGTCTGATCGGGCTGCATGTCGCCTTAATCGCGGTCGGTTGGGGGCTGGCAGCCACGCCGCTCCTTCACGGCTAGCCGCCCTCCCCTCTCGCATTCCGCTCACGTGCTCGGCATCCGAGCGCATGAACCGAGATGACCTCTCATCCCGGCCGAATTCCCGGCATCCGAGCAGAACCGCCACGATTCGACCGCGGATCTCCGAATCCCTGTCGGTGTGCTCCGATGCGGAGCACCCACCCCGAGGCAGAGGCGGGGGCGGCGTACGGGCTGTCGGCGCGACCGTCACTTTGACCCAGGCCTCGTCGCCGGTGACGGCGCGACACGTCATGGAACCCATGCCGTGGTCCTCATGCCGGCCCGATACGTCAATTGGTCGACGGCTTGGTCCCAGTGACGACCAGTTCGGAATGTCCCTAGGCCGCGAGCAGCGTTGACGGACAGGGTTGGCGGGCAGGGTTGGCGGGCAGCGTTGGCGGGCAGGGTTGGCGGGCAGTGGGCTAGATTGGAGACCCGGTTGTGTTTCCCCGAGCGACGTGACGGAGGGCTGGACATCACACACCCACTGGACTCCGAACGCATCCTCGCCGATCTGAACGACGAGCAGCGGAACGCCGTGTCCGCGGTCGCCGGCCCGGTGGCCATCTTGGCCGGCGCCGGCACTGGAAAGACCAGGGTGATCAGCCGTCGGGTTGCGTATGCGGTGGCGACGGCGGTCGTCGACCCAAGGCGCATCTTGGTTGTCACGTTCACCGAGAAGGCCGCCGAGGAGATGCAGCGCCGGCTCGCCGCGCTGGGCCTGCCCGGGGTGCAAGCCTCGACCTTCCATGCCGCGGCTCGCAGGCAGCTCGCCTTTTATTGGCCGCAGATTCATGAGCGTCCTCTGCCCGAGGTCATCAACACCAAGATGCCGATCGTCGCTCCCCTGGCGAGGCAGCTACCTGGCGGCTTCAAGTTCACTCCCGCCAAGGACTTGACCGATGAGATCGAGTGGGCCAAGAACCGTCGAATCGCTCCGCACCACTATGCCGCGGAGGCCCAGCGATCCAATCGGAAGCCGCCAATCGCGGCCGACCTGTTCGCCACACTGTATCGGCGCTACGAGGACGCCAAGCAACGCGCCGGACGGATCGACTTCGAGGACATGCTCAGCCTCGCCGTGGATCTCTACCAGGAATCTGGGCAAGCCATCGACCTGGTACAGCAGCGGTACAGCTGGTTCAGCGTCGATGAATACCAGGACACCAACCCGCTTCAGGAGGCGTTGCTGCGGCTGTGGGTGGGCGATCGGCGCGATCTCTGCGTGGTGGGCGACGAGGACCAGACGATCTACGGCTTCACCGGCGCAAGTGCCGAGTACTTGACCACCTTCGCCTCCCGCTTTCCCGATGCGCGCTTGATCAACCTGGTCACGAATTACCGCAGCACGCCGCAGGTGCTGGAACTCGCCAATCGGCTGATCGCTGCGACCGGCCGTCGCAAGGAGCTGCGCGCCAACACCCCGGCTGGGCCCGCGCCAACCATCACCGCGTACACCGACGGCGACAGCGAAATGACGAGCTTGGTGAGTGCCATCCGGCGCCACCTCGTCGATGGCGTGCCGCTGGCCGAGATAGCCATCCTGGTGCGGACCAACGCCCAACTGGTCCCATTCGAGGCAGCCCTCACGGGGGCGGGCATTCCGTTTGCCGTCCGCGGTTTGCGTTTCTACGTTCGTCCCGAGGTCCGCGCCGCGCAGGCAGCGCTGCGCCACTACGTGACATCCGGCACCCTCAGCCAGGACATCCTGTCGAGATGGCGAGCGGCGCTCGGGTTCAGCGAGGAGGAACAGCCCGCAGACAGCGGCGCCGAGGCACGTGACCGCCGGGCATCGCTCTTGGCCCTGCTGGCGATCGCGCGCCAGGTTGAGGCAGCCGATCCCACCGCAGGAGTGGCCGAGTATCTCGCTGAGCTCAGGCGGCGCGACGAGGCCGAGCGGGCAGCCTCGGACCTGGGCACCGGCGTCACGCTCTCGACCCTCCACCGCGCGAAAGGACTGGAGTGGGACGCGGTGTTTCTGCCGATGCTCGAAGAAGGGACGCTGCCGATCAGCCAGTCGCTCGGCGATGCCGCCGCGCTGGCGGAGGAGCGGCGGCTGCTCTACGTGGGCATCACGCGGGCCCGCCGCCACCTGGCCCTGTCATGGGCCGCGCGCCGTGCCAACGCCCAGGGGCGACCAACCCGCCCGAAGGCTTCCCAATTCCTGGCGCAATTGCGCCCCGCTCACGTTGCCCCGGCGAACGCTGACCCGAGTCTCTTCGAAGCCCTCCGCGCCTGGCGTCTCGAGCGCGCACGGGCCGACGACGTGCCGGCGTTCGTGGTGGCCGATAACAAGACTCTGCAAGCGATCGCGGTGGCACGACCAACGAACACGGCAGAACTGCTCCAGGTACCAGGAATCGGTCCGTCGCGACTTGAGCGGTATGGCGACGAGATTCTCCGGGTCGTCCTCGACGACTGAGTGCCGTTGCAGGTCGCCCCGCCCCTGCCGGCCTGACCGTCACTGACACCACGCCATCGCCGCTGGTGACGGCCCAGTACGTCATAGCACCCATGCCGTGGTTCCCACGCCGGCCCGATACGTCAACTCGTCCACGGCGTGGTCCACGTGACGGCCACATCGGACGTGCCACTCCACCACTCCACCGCTCCACCCGCCGCGCCCCGCGACACGCTACCTGACACGCCTGCCACCACCTCCAGCGCGGGGAGTAAAGTGCTCGTCATGATCGGCGCCCGGGATACGTCAGCGGCGGCACGAGACGAGCAGCTCCGCGCCTTTCGTCGCCTCTCGCCGGCCGAGCGGGTCGCGCTGGCCTGCCAGATGAGCGATGAGGGGCGCGCGCTCGCGGCCGACGGCCTGCGCGGGCGCAACCCGAACCTCACCGCGACGCAGCTTCAGGTCGCCCTCCGCGAGCTTCTCCTGGGGCCGGAGCTCGCGCATCGCGTGAATCACGTTATGCGTCACACAACCAAGCTGACCACGCCGTCATGACCCTCGGCGAGCTGCTCGCACGGATCGGTGAATACCTGGACCGTGCGGGCATCCCCTACATGGTCACCGGCTCGATTGCCAGCTCCTTCTACGGGGAGCCGAGGACGACTCGTGACCTCGACATCGTGATCGACCCGACCCCCGAAGCTCTGAGCGAGTTCGTCCAGGGCCTTCCGGAAGGTGACTACTACGTGGACCCCGACGCGGCGGCCCAGGCACTCGCAGACCGCTGGCAGTTCAATGTCATCGAGATCGCGAGCGGTTGGAAGGTGGATCTGGTCATTCGCAGGGACCGGCCGTTCTCCGTCGAGGAATTCAGCAGGCGGCAAGCCACCGAGCTCCTCGGAACCCCAACCTTCGTGGCGACGGCCGAGGACACGATCATCGCCAAGCTGGAGTGGGCGAAGGCCGGCGAATCCGAGCGACAGCTGCGGGACGTGGCGGCCATCCTGGCCGTCAGCGGCGACACGCTCGACCACGCCTACTTGGACCGATGGATCGAGGCGCTGGGTCTCCAGGACGTATGGTCGCAGGTGGGCCCGCGTAGGCACCTGCCGCCGCACGCGAGCGACACTTCCCCTCCCTAGACTCGGGCCGTGACACTCGCCGAGCGCCTGGGCATCCGCCAGGTGTGGACCCCGGATCGCCCGATGCGTCAGCTGGTCCAGGGCGTGGTCCCAGTGACGGCTAGATCGGACTGTCCGTCCATTTGCTAACCGCTGCGGTCAGCCCCCTGTTGCATGCTCAGCGTCATCGTAGGCGCCGGCCTGGACGAACTCCCGAGCCACAGACTCTGGGTACTCCATGTCGGGATGGACGTCCTTTGCGTGACGCATCGCGTCTTGCACTAGCTGTTCATCAGTCTCGGCATGGAGGTGCGCGCAGTTCGGTGCTACACAGTCGACTCCCCGCATGGTCTCGCCGCTCCCTTCTCCGACTACAGGCCCTAGCCAAGCAAGCCTACTCCTGCGGCTCAAACTGATGCATTACCCATAAGACAGATGACTTGACGCGAGCGGGACGTAGACTCGGCCCGTGACGCTCGACCTCCCCACCACCCCTGAAGCCTGGGACG
>JANMPX010000193.1:0-8959 GCA_031370085.1 Chloroflexota bacterium
GGCGATCGCCGGTCCCTACCTCGCCCTGCGGCAGCTGCGGCTGTTGCGCAGGTCGCTGGTCGACATCCAGCGCAGGGGCACGCCTCGGATCCCCGGGCCGGTGACCACCCGGCCGGACGGCCGCGTCGTGGCACGCGTCGTCCCGGTCGACCGGTTCGATCGGCTCCTGTACATGGGCGTCACCGCCGAGGTCTGGATGCAGCCGGGGGTCACCGCCGCGGAGCTGCCATCGACCCAGGCCGTGGCCTACCAGCAGCCGGACGCTGGCGGGGTGTGCCTGGTGCTCGGCGCCGGCAACGTGACCAGCATCGCGCCACTGGATGCGATCTACAAGCTCTTCGTCGCCAACCGGGTGGTGGTGCTCAAGGCACACCCGATCCAGGCCTTCATGGGACCGATCCTCGAGGAGTGCCTGGAGCCGCTGATCCGGGACGGGTGGCTGCGCATCGTCCATGGAGGCGCCGCCGAAGGGGCGCACCTGATCCGACACCCAGGCGTGGACGAGCTGCACATCACCGGGTCACGGCGCACCTACGACACGATCATGTTCGGGAGCGGACCGGAGGGGGAGGCGCGCCGCCGACGCGACGAGCCGATCATGGCCAAGCCGTTCACCGCGGAGCTCGGCAACCTCACGCCGGTGATCGTGGTGCCCGGTCCGTGGAGCCATGCCGACCTCGCCTACCAGGCCGATAACGTGGCCACCATGCTCACCAACAACGCAGGCTTCAACTGCACGACGCCGCGAGTGATCATCACCCCGGCCGGCTGGAAGCTGCGCCAGCAGTTCCTCAACGGGGTGCGCGCCCGCCTGCGCGAGACGCGAGTGCGGCGGGCCTACTACCCGGGGGCGATCGAGCGCTACGACCAGTTTCTGGCGGCGCACCCCGAGGCGGAGGAGTACGGCGAGCGGCGCGAGGACCGGCTCCCCTGGGCGCTGATCACCGACCTCGATCCGGGAGCGCCCGATGAGCTGTGCTACACGACCGAGGCGTTCTGCGGCGTCTTCGCCGAGACCCCGCTGCCCTCGGCAAGCGCGGCCGACTTCCTTGAGCGTGCCGTTGCCTTTGCCAACGATTCGCTGCTCGGCACGCTCAATGCCACCCTGATCGTTCATCCCGCCCTGCTGCGCGATTCCGAAACCGCGGCAGCGGTCGAGCGCGCCATCGCGAACCTGCGCTACGGCACCGTGTCGGTCAACCACTGGTCGGCGATCGGCTTCGCGTTGGGCGCCACGCCGTGGGGCGCCCACCCTGGCCATCCACGCAACGACATCGGCTCGGGGACCGACGTGGTCCACAACACCCTCATGTTCTCGCGGGTCGAGAAGACCGTCGTGCGCGCTCCATTTCGCGCCTGGCCGAAGCCGATCTGGTTCGGCAGCCATCGCACCGCGGCACGACTGGCACCTCGGCTGGTCCGTTTCGAGGCAAACCCCAGCCTGCTCCGATTCGCTGGCCTGTTGCCCCTGGCATTGCTGGGCTAGGCACCGCATGCGTCCGGAAGGATAATCGGCCGATGGCGAGATCGAGCAAGGGGAGCCTGGATCATCCCGACGAGGTTCGCCAGTTCGACCATGGGCGGCTCGATCTAGTGAACGTCGGCGAGGAGACGATTGGCCGCCAGGTGCTCGAGTCGGGGTGGCGCTGGTCCGACCACGTGAGACCTATCGTCGGCACGCCGAGCTGCGAGCTGCACCACATCGGAATGCTGATTTCTGGGCAGATGCATGCAGAGATGTCTGACGGCTCGGTGCTCGATGTCGGCCCGAACGATGTCTACGAGATCCCGCCCGGACACGATGCCTGGGTGGTGGGAGACGAGCCAGCGGTCAGCATCCAGTGGACCGGAGTCCGCACCTGGGGAGCGCCGCTGTTGGCGACCGGAGAGCGGATCCTTACCAGCCTGCTGTTCACCGACATCGTGGAGTCCACCGGCATGGCCTCGCGGCTCGGGGACGCGAAGTGGCGCGAGCTGCTGGCGACGCATAACGACGACGTGCGCAGAGCGCTGGACCGTTTCGCTGGCGTTGAGGTCTCGACCACGGGGGACGGCTTCCTGGCGCGCTTCGATGGGCCGGTGCGCGCGCTCCGCTGCGCGTCAGCGATCCATCTCGCGTCCGATCAGATCGGCCTCCAGATCCGCGCCGCCGTTCACACCGGAGAGGTGGAGCTGGTGGGGGACGATGTCCGAGGCGTGGCGGTGCATTTCGCGTCGCGTGTGCTTGGCCTGGCCGGGCCGGGCGAGACGCTCGTCTCATCGACCACCCGCGACCTGGCGGATGGCTCCGGGATGGTCTTCGAGGAGCGCGGGCGACACGAGTTGAAGGGGATCAACGGAGCACGGGAGATCTTCGCGCTGATCCCCGGCTGACCATCGTCACCAGGGCAGCATGCCGGCCGACGCGGCGCGGATCGCCTCGAGGAGCGGCCGCCCGTCGGCAGCAGGGTCGAGCAGGTTCGGCTGCGATCGGTCGAGGATGAGCGTCGGGTGCAGGCTCACCTGCACCAGTGACCGGCCGGCGAAGGTGAGCTCGACGATCATCGCTTCCTGGGTCCGTACATCGTGGTTCAGGTCGAAGACGAAGTCGCCGAGCGAGTACACCACGAATCGGCCGCCAACCATGCCGATCGGCCCGGCCCAGTGGGAGTGGCTCCCCAGCACCAGGTCCGCGCCGGCGGCCACCAGCGCGTCAGCGGCCGTTCGCTGCTTTGCGGTCAGCGCATCGGTGTATTCGGTGCCCCAGTGCGGCATGACCACCACGAGGTCAGCCCCCGCGGCGCGCGCAGCCGCGATATCGACCCTGGCCGTCGCCAGGTCGAGCGGCGCGGCCCCGGCCCGGCTGGCGGTCGCCCCCAGGTCGGGCCGAATGGCGTTGTAGCCGAGGACTGCGATCCGCAGGCCATGCGTGGTCAGCCAGATCGGCTGCCGCGCTGCGGCGAGTTCGGCTCCGGCGCCGAAATGGCCGATTCCCGCCGCCTCGAGGTTGTGGAGCGTCTCGACCACGCCAGCCTGACCGCCGTTGATGATGTGGTTGTTCGCCAGCGATACCGCATCGATGCCGGCGTCGCGCAGCCCGCTCAGCAGGGCCGGATCCATGGTGAAGATGTACCCGTCTCCGTGGTAGCTGTGGTCGTCCGGAGCCGGTCCCTCGAGGTTGACCAGCGTGATGTCAGCGCCGCTCAACAGCGCGCGCAGCGCCCCCGGCTGGCCGGTCTCGGTTCCCACCGCGAGCAGAAGGCCGGGGGCGCCGCAGCAGACCCGCCCGGTGATCCGGGCGAAGCCCCCGTCCCACGGGTAGTTGGCGCCAAGCCCGTCGCGCACCGCGCGCAGGTAGACGGTGCGGTCGAGCATCACATCGCCGCCCGCGGCGAGGGTCCACAGCGAGCCCGGGTCGAAGCCCGATGGCGCGGCATCTGCGGCCTCGGCCACCAGCAGGGGCCACCCCGCCAGGTCGCGAAGGTGCTGCTCTCCGAAGAGGTTGATGCCGTCCACGGCGAGCGCGCGCATCCCCAGGCTGACCTCGTCGGCGCGCAGGACGCCGAGCATCCCGGGCGTCTCGCGGACGGCCGCCAGGATGCCGGCGGCATCCATCGTTCGTACGTTCGGCCCCGGGACGACGCCGAGCCGGGCGGCCAACCCGGCGAGATCGGTTGCGGTGACCACCATCGCGCGCGGTGTCGCACCGCCCCCGGTCAGTGTCGCAGCGAGGTCCGCCGTCGAGATCGATGTCTCGGTCGACCACGCCCCGGTCACCGGTACCAGTGGCACCAGGACGGGTGGCGCTGTCGGAATAGCCGACGGCGAGGGAGGCGACGTGAGGCTGACGCTCGGTCGTGGTGTCGGTGCGGAAGCCTGCTCCACCCAACGCCAGGCGACGATCGCCGCGGCCACGACCACGAGGAGGAGGCCGACGGCAACCCACAGCACGATCGGCCCGTGCACGCGCTTCGCCGCGGCTGGAGGTCGGGGATCGTTCTGCACAGCTGGTCAGTCCGCCGGTGGCGTCATGTTGATGCGCCTGACCAGCGGAAGGCCGGTGCCGTAGCCGATCACGCTGTAGCCACCCGGGCTCTGGGTGACGCGGCGGCGATAGTCGGCCATCGGCCACCCGACGAGCGCGGTCAGCCACAGCCGGTTGACGTGGTTGTGGGCCACCACGACCGCGCCGCGCATCGGGTCAGTCGACAGCCAGGTCTTCACCGCCTCGAGGATCGGGAAGGCCCGAGCGGCGACGTCGGCTCCGCATTCGCCGCCGGGGGCGCGGGTGCTGAACGGGTCTTCCTCCCACGCGGCGCGGAGAGCGGGATCGCGGGCGGCGCACTCCTTCGAGGTGAGGCCCTCCCATGCTCCGTAGTTGATCTCAAGGAGGCCTGGCTCGACCTCGAACGGAGCGGCGAGATCGAGTCGTGTCGAGATCTGGGCGGCCGTCTCGCGGCAGCGCAGCGCCGATGACGTAACCAGCCGTAACTCGGAGGTGCCCAGCGCGTCCACCTCGTCGGCGATGGTCGTCGCCAGGCGCTTGGCCAGCATGAGTCCGTCGGATGAGATGGGCGGATCGGCTCCCTGGCCAAGATTGCGTCTCTCGCGGCTCGCGTCCGTCGAGGCATGACGGACCAGGATCAGGTTGCCCATACGCGTCCGAGTCTAGCCGTCAAGGCGGCGCGCCTCGATTGACCGCGTAGCGTGGAGCGGGAGACGAGACTCGAACTCGCGACATCCACCTTGGGAAGGTGGCGCTCTACCAACTGAGCTACTCCCGCCCGGAGAGCAGCCGCATTCTAGCGCGGAGCTGATCCTGAGCCGAGGCTGGGGAGGGTCGCGGCGCTAGTGCCCCGCGTGGTCGTCGAGGCTGCGGATGCGATGCGCCAGGGTCGCCAGGATCTGGCTGGCCACCTGCGGGAACTCGTCCATCACCGCGTGGAATTCGCGGTGTCCCAGGACCACAACTCGACTCGGGGTATCGGCCGTGATGGTGGCTGTCCGCAGGCCGCCATCGATCAGTGCGATCTCACCGAAGACGTCACCCGGCCCCAGCGTGTTGATGCGCCCACCGTCGCGCTCGACAGTCGCCTGACCGGATGAGAGCACCATCAGGTCGCCGCCGCTGTCGCCCTGGCGGATCAGCACCTTGCCGGCCGGCACGTCCACCTCTTCGGCGAGCTGTCCCAGCCGCTCGATCTGGTGATTGTCGAGTCCGCTGAACAGCGGGATCCGATGCAGCAGCTCGAGTTTCTCGTCGCGGGCCACGGGTCCCTCCTCCGTTGAATGTGCGGCGGAGCATACGCGGTCCGCAACTCGCTGCGAAGCCCCCAGAGCGGTGGCGCGCGGTTGCCGCCTTGGCCCTACGAGCTTGTCACCGAACCAGGCCCGCCGAACCGGGCCGGATCGAAGGCGGCGGGGATGTCTGCTGCTCGTCCAAGGACCAGGTCGGCAAGGATCCGAGCCGAACCGGGGCCGGTAGAGATGCCCCATGGACCGTGGCCGGCGCAGACAAAGAGGCCGTCGATGCCCGGCACCCGGCCGATCAGCGGTCGGGCATCGATCGCGACGGGCCGGGCACAGGCGCGAACTTCGCGAATCGGGGCCTCGAGCAGGGCGGGAACGTAGCGTGACCCTCGCTTGAGAATCCGCTCGACCCACGGGCCGAGGTCAGGCTCATCGTCGAGGAAGGTGGAACCGGCGACCGACCTGCCGGCGGCGGTCATCAGGCTGAACCGCGGGGTGACAGCGGGGTCCTCGGCGGCCTCACCGCCCGCCGGCAGAAGATGGCCGGCGCCGAGTGCCGCGTCCATCTCGGCCTCCTCCAGGACGTGGGTCGGCGGGAGGCGCATGACCGTTTCGACAACGACTCCCCACACCGGCCGAATGGGCCGCCATTGCCCGCTCGGATCGATGAGCTCCGAGCTCCATGGCCCCCCCGCCACGATCACCGCAGCGGCCGGCTCCAGACGCCCCGCCACTTGCACGCCAACGCAGACCCCTGCCTCGATAGCGGGGCTGGCGTCGTGTCCCTGGCGGATGCTTGCGCCGCGGCGTTCCGCGAGCGTCGCAAGGGCGTAGGTCGGCGCTGAAGGGACGATCGGAAAGCCGGCCGAGATGCGACAGGCAGCGAGGTCCGGCGCGAGTGTCGGCTCGACTGCCAGCAGCTCTTCCCCCTGCAGCACAGTCGCAGCCAGGTATGGGAAGGCGGCCTGCAGCTGTTCCGCGAGCAGGGTCACGATGTCAACGCGTCGCGACAGGAGCATCAGTCCGGCGGGCTCATCTGCCAGCACGAACCCGGCGTCGGGAAGCTCAGCGCCGAGCGCTCGGTACACCTCGACGGTTCGCTCGTAGAGGCCGACCAAGGGCGGGTCGAACGGGTGCTGCACCACGCCCGAATTGCGTCCCGATGCGCCCGCGGCGATCGCCTCGCGCTCGTACAGGGTCACGCGGGCGCCCTCGCCGGCGAGGATCGCGGCGGCTGCCGTGCCGACCACCCCGCCCCCGATGATGGCAACGTCAGGTGCGCTCACCAGCAGATGCTATCGCGCTTCGGACCACCCGGTCAGAGGGCGGCGACCGCCTCTTCGAGCCTTCTCGTGGCGGCGGCGTGGTCGGTGTCCCAGGCGAAGTGAATCGGCTCACCAAAGACCAGCTCCACCTCGCCTCGCCACGGGTATCCCGGGACGCGGGCGTCGAGGCGCGACATGCGCGTGATCTTCAGCTTCATCGGCACCACGGGCGTGGCCCCCTCGACCGCAAGCAGACCGGTCCCCGATTTGAACGGCTGGGTCGGCCCGCCCACGGTGAGCTTCCCCTCCGGGAAGATGAGGACACTGAAGCCACGGTCCAACCGGGCGCCGAGCAGCTCGAGCGACCGGCGAATCGCTCCCTCGCGGGCGAGCGGAAATGCGTTGCCGATGACCCCCGCGCCGATGCCGCGGATCGCGTGGCCGAAGATGTCGTCGGCGGCCGCCGCGATCGACAGGTGCCAGCGCCAGCCGATCGGGAAGCGGGTGAGGATGATCGCGACGTCGTTGTGCAGGCAGTGATTCGGCGTGAACAGGACCGGCCCCCGCAAGTCGCGAATGCGCTCCAGGCCGGTGACCCGCACCCGGTACAGGCTGAAGAAGGCGGGAACCATCACCAGCGTCTGGATGACGATGCCGGCAGCGCGGACGAGCGGGTTCAGCGGCCAGCCGAAAATGCCCGTCTCGTGTTTCGCATCCTTCGCCGCTTCCACCAGCGCACTGAGCTGCGCAACGGTCGTCTCGGGGTCAAGGTCCGCGTCGTCGATGTAGGTGCCGAGCTCCTCCTCGATGACGCTCAGCAGCTCAACCCTCGCCAGCGAATCCATGTTCAGGTCGCTCGACAGGCAGGACTGCGGCTGCACCGCGCCGACCGGCAGGTTCGCCACCGAGGCCACCAGTGCCGCGACGCCGGTCGCACCGGTCGGCTGCGGGCTGGCCGCCTCGACATGCGCCGCCGGGCCGGTGCCGTTCTCGAGGCCCGCCAGCCGCTCGAGAACGAGCCGCTTCTTGACCTTGAGGGTGTGGGTCCGCGGGAAATCCTCGTCGGGCCAGACCGTGACGCCGCGGATCTGCTGATGTGCGCCGAGGTGCATGTTGGCGTCGCGGACCACGGCATCGGCCTGGGTTGGGTCGTCCAGCAACAGGACCGCCTGAACCCGCAGCTCCCCGCGCGGCGGCACCCAGCCGACCACCGTGGCGTCGCGCAGGCGTGCATCGTGCGACAGCACCGCCTCGATGTCCTCCGGGTACACCTTGGTCCCGTCCGGCATGGCCAGCATGTCCTTCTTGCGGCCGCGCAGCGTCAGGAAGCCTTCCGCATCGAGCTGGCCGATGTCGCCGGTGTGATAGAACGCCTCGGCATCGATGGCGGCCGCCGTCGCACCGGCGTCCTCCCAGTAGCCGGCGAACACGCTCGCCCCGCGAACCAGGACCTCGCCGTCCTCGGCGATCCGGATCTCCACGCCGGGGACCGCCTGGCCGACGGTTCCCGTCCGGTTGCGCGCTGGCCGGGTGAAGCTGACCGCCGGGGAGAGCTCGGTGGCGCCGTATCCCTGCAGGACGTCAAATCCCATATCGGTCCAGCGCTGGCCGAGGTCTTCGTCAAGCGCTGCCGCCCCGATGGCCAGCGTGCGGAAACGGCCGCCAAACTGCGAGATCACCTGCCGGAAGAGGAGCCGCTTCAGCGGACGAGGCAGGTAGCGGGCGATCCGGTGCAGCCGGTCGAAGCTGGCTCGCCTGCCGGCGGCGTCGACCTTGCGCGCGATCGCCGAGTCGAGCAGCTTGAGTCCGGCGGGGACGACCAGCAGCATCGTCACCCCGAACTCGCGGAAGGTGCGCATCAGGACGGCGGGCTGCCGGCTCACCGGGTAGACGATCGATCCGCCGGCCATAAACGGCGCGAGCAAACCGCAGGTCTGTTCGAACATGTGCGACAGCGGCAGGATCGAGAGCAGCCGCTCGTCGGGCTGGAAGGGGAAAACGGCGCGCAGCGCGGTGGCGTTGGCCACCAGGTTGGCATGAGTCAGCATGGCGCCCTTCGGCTCGCCGGTGGTGCCCGAAGTGAAGACCACCTCGACCAGGTCGCTGCCAGCCAGCTCGGGGGTCGGCAGCGGCGTTGCGTCGCGCGCCCGGTCCGGCAGCGACTCGATCAGCAACACCGGGAGTTTCAGGTCTTCCGCCAGCGGCGCCGTCTGGGTCGAGGCCAGGACCAGCTTGGCACGCGTCCGCTGGGCGATCTTGTCCACGAAATCAGGTGCGCTGCGCATGTCGAGCGGCACCAGCACGATGCCGGCGAAGATGGCTCCAAAGAAGCCGATCGCCCATTCGGGCCGGTTGACCCCCCAGATCAGGACCCGGTCGCCCCGCTCGAGGCCCTGGTCGGTGAGCACCCGCGCCACGCGCGGGGCCAGCTCGGCCAGGTCGCGGTAGCTCCAGATGCGGGTCCG
>JANMPX010000214.1:0-1663 GCA_031370085.1 Chloroflexota bacterium
CACGCTGACCCGCACCAGGCGGTTGACGCCGGGCATCAGCTCGTCGCCGGTCTCCCGGTCGAACTGCCGGACATCGACCACGGTGCCGCGCTCGCCGTGCGGCAGGCGCAGCGAGCTGTCCTTCACCTCGCGGGCCTTCTCGCCGAAGATGGCGCGCAGCAGGCGCTCCTCGGCGGTCAGCTCGGTCTCGCCCTTGGGCGTGATCTTGCCGACCAGGATGTCGCCCGGAGCGACCTCGGCCCCCTCGTAGATGATCCCGTCCTCGTCGAGATTGCGCAGACTCTCGTCGCCCACGTTGGGGATGTCGCGCGTGATCTCCTCGGGACCGAGCTTCGTGTCGCGGGCCTCGATCTCGTGCTTCTCGATATGAATGCTGGTGAACAGGTCCTCGCGCACCAGCCGCTCGCTGATGACGATGGCGTCCTCGTAATTGCCGCCCTCCCAGGGAAGGAAGGCAACGAGGATGTTCTGTCCGAGCGCCATCTCGCCCTGGTCGGTGCTTGACGAGTCGGCCAGCACCTGGCCGGCCACCACCCGGTCGCCGACGTCCACGATGGGGCGCTGGTTGATGCAGGTTCCCTGGTTGCTGCGCAGGAACTTGCGCAGCCGATAGGTGTCGCGCACGTCTCCCTCGTCACGCTCGACCTGGATCAGGCCGGCGGTGACCGAGACGACTGTCCCGCCGGCGGTCGCCACGACCACCTGCTGGCTGTCGAAGGCGGCCCGGTACTCGACCCCGGTGCCGACCACCGGAGCCTCCGGCTGGAGCAGCGGCACCGACTGTCGCATCATGTTCGAGCCCATCAGCGCCCGGTTGGCGTCGTCATGCTCGAGGAACGGGATCATGGCGGTCGCGACGCTGACGATCTGCTTTGGGCTGACGTCCATGTAGTCGACGTCAGGCGCCGGCTGGACGTGGAACTGGTCGCGGTAGCGGACCATGACCCGCTCCTCGACGAAGTGGAAGCCAGCATCGAGCGGCGCGTTCGCCTGCGCGATGTAGTACTTCTCCTCCTCGTCGGCGGCCAGGTACTCGATCTCGGCGCTGACCACCGGCGCGATCCGCACGGACGCGAGCTTGTGCTCCTTGATCGATGCCCAGATCTTGTCGGTGATAGTGGCGCCGGCCCTGGCGATCGGCTTGCCACCCACGGCGGCGACCAGGTCCGCGCCGAGCTTCTCGCCGAGAACATCGCCCTGCTTGTCGCGGTACGAGATGAACTTGCGCACCTTGCGGTACGGGGTCTCGATGAAGCCGTGCTGGTTGATCTTGCCGTACGTTGCCAGTGAGCCGATGAGCCCGATGTTCGGCCCTTCCGGCGTCTCGATCGGGCACATGCGGCCGTAGTGCGACGGATGCACGTCTCGAACGTCGAAGCCGGCGCGCTCGCGCGACAGGCCGCCCGGGCCGAGCGCGGAAAGGCGCCGCTTGTTGGTCAGCTCGGCGAGCGGGTTGGTCTGGTCCATGAACTGGCTGAGCTGGCTGCCGCCGAAGAACTCCTTCATGGCGGCGACCACCGGACGGATGTTGATCAGCGAGTTGGGCGTCGCCTGCTCCGCATCGGTGATCGTCATGCGCTCCTTGACCACGCGCTCCATGCGCAGCAGGCCGATCCGGAACTGGTTCTGGATCAGCTCACCGTTCGCGCGGATGCGGCGGTTG
>JANMPX010000223.1:0-5242 GCA_031370085.1 Chloroflexota bacterium
TGTTCTGGCGCGAGCTGGATGCCAACGGTGCCAGCGAGATCATCAAGGAAGGTCAGCTCACCGTTGGCCAGCAGGACTCGGTGATCTCGGTCACCTACGACTTCCCGTCGTAGCGGCGGGCCGAGGGCGCCTGTCCCGCCAATTGCCGGGGAAGTTCACCAGGGCTGGCGGGCGTGCCTTTCGTTGTCGTTACGTGCTTGAGCTGCAAACGCGCGGCGATACAGGTGGCCCAGGCTCAGGTCGTGCTTCCTTCGTCGGCGGGGCTCCGCCGCGCTTTGCATCCCCAGACGATGTCAACCGTCCCGGTCCAGGTCAGGGAGTGCGGCGCCCCGGTTGTCGAGGGCCCCAGCTCCTCGAGCAAGGGCATAAATGTAGGTAACTCTATGCTTGTGGTTGACGTCGTTTACGGCCACGCCTAGGGTTGGGCCCGCTGCTCGTATCCCTCGGACATGAGGTTTCCCATTCCTTGCCCCCGGCCCCTTCCCACCCGAGCGGGGTGCCCTCGAGTGGCGCTGCGCAGCTTGATGGCCTGGTGGTTGCCAGCGCGACCTTCAGAGACCACGACACCGATGGACGCGAAGCGCTCGCGGCGGCCCTTGACGCGACGACCGGCGGCTTGGGGGAGCGCGTGCTGCTGCACACCTGCCACCGCGTAGAGCTGATTGCTTTTGCCGGGCCGGGGGGAGATCTCTCTGATCTGCCGGAGAAGCTGGGACGTACGTCGGGGTTGGCGGCGGCCGAGCGGGTCATGCTCGTGGCGAGCGGGCTCGACTCGGCGGTTCTGGCCGAGGAGCAGGTGCTGGGGCAGGTCCGCGACGCCTATCGGTCCGCGCTCAGCAGCGGCCGGAGCGGGCCTGTCACCAATGAGCTCCTCCGGCGATCCATCCGCTTCGGCAAGCGAGTGCAGTCCTTCACGCAGCCGATCGGCGATCGCTCCCTGGCGGACCGCGCCATGCGCTGGATCGAGGAACGGATGCAGTTGCCGACCCAAGGAGCGGTTGCGGCGCTGGTTGTCGGCACCGGCGAGATGGGACGGGCACTGGCGATCCACCTGGCCACTCAGGGCGCAGCCGTCACCGTGGCGTCCCGGGACGGGGACCGGGCGGCCCGCCTGATTGCCGAGTTGCCCGATCCGGAGCGTCATGACGCGACGACAATCTCCCTTGCACTGGTCGGGCCGCTCCACCACGATGTGGTGGCGATCGCGGTCCGCAGCGGCACGACGCTCCTCGACTCCCGGCACCTGGACGGTCAGCGCCTCCTGGTTGTCGATCTGTCCTCTCCCGGCGCCGTCTCGCCGGACGCGTCGGCACGTCTCGGCGACCGATTGCTGGATCTCGATCGCCTGGGCGTCGCCAGCGAGGCCCGCCGACTTTCGGCCGATGTCGAGCACCGTCTGCGCGACGAGGCGAGCGCCGAGGCGAAGGGATTCGCTGCGTGGCTGGAGGTGCGTGCCAGCGGCGATGCTATTGCCATGCTGCGAGCTCATGGCGAGGAGGTGCGACGGCGGCACCTCGCACGTCTGCGCTTGAAGGGCGGTCTGGACGATGAGCAGGCGGCCGCGGTCGAGGCGATGACGGTCGCCATGTTCGGTGAGCTCCTCCACGGACCCACCCTTCGACTGCGCAACGATCCCGACGCTGCTGCCCGGGTGCGAGAGGTCTTCGGGATCGAATGAGCACCGTCGCCACCATCCTGCGACTGGGTACACGGGGCAGCCGCCTGGCGATTGCGCAAGCTCATGAGGCCGCGTCCGCACTGGGGCAGGTGCTCGGCACGGGCTCACTGGAGATGGTCGAGATCCGCACCAAGGGCGACGTCATCAGCGAGCGACGGCCCGCCGGACAGCTTGTGGTGGGTGACGGGCAGTTCACCGGAGAGCTGGAGCGGGCATTGCTCGAAGGGCGAATCGATGTGGCGGTCCATTCGCTCAAGGATCTGCCCACGGCCGGCAACCCGGCGCTCAGGCTGGGTGCGATCCTGGAACGGGCTGATCCGCGGGACTGCCTCCTCAGCCGCCATCCCGGCGGCCTTGAAGGGCTGCCGTTCGGCGCGGGAATCGGGACCAGCAGCGTGAGGCGCGCGGCGCAGCTGGCAGCGGCTCGACTCGACCTCGTGGCGCGTCTCATCCGGGGGAACGTCGATACCCGACTGCGCCGGCTCGACGCCGGTGAATACGACGCTCTCCTGCTGGCTGCGGCCGGCCTCGATCGGCTGGGAGTGTCGGTAAGCGACGGCGATCGGCTGTCGCTCGACGTCATGCTTCCAGCGCCCGGCCAGGGGGCGCTTGCCCTCCAGGTTCGCGCAGAAGACGTCCCGCTGGTGGCTCCGCTCGACCATCTCCCCACCAGGCTTGCGGTCCAGGCGGAGCGCTCCCTGCTCCGGGCCCTCGGCGGCGGCTGCCTGGCC
Source organism: Chloroflexota bacterium (assembly GCA_031370085.1). GTDB lineage: Bacteria > Chloroflexota > Limnocylindria > QHBO01 > QHBO01 > CF-167. The sequence goes on from JANMPX010000223.1 coordinate 2,410, forward strand.
CCGCTCGGCGCGCTCGCGGAGGTGGTTGATGGCCAGATCCGGCTGCGGGCGGCTTACGAGGGCCGGACTGGGTTTACCCGCGTCGACCTCAACGGCCCGGCTGATCGGTCCGGCGAGCTGGTGGTGGAGGCAGCGGCCCGCATCAGGGAGGCCACCGCATGACCACCCTGCTGGTGACCCGGCCTGCTGCGCAGGCGACCGAACTCGTCTCGCTGCTGGCGAAGCACGGCATCGCCGCCATCAGCGTGCCGACCGTTGGGATCGCCGCCGCTGCACCTGGCGGCGCGCTCGACGACACGATCCGATCCCTGGACGGAGCCGCCTGGCTGGTCATCACCAGCGTCAACGGAGCCGCCGCCCTGCTGGAACGCCTGGCGGCGCTCGACAGCGCGCTGCCTGAAGGGGTGCGCCTTGCGGCCGTCGGCCCGGCGACCGCGGAGGCGCTGCGCCAGGGCGGCCTTCACGTCGACCATGTTCCGTCCCTGTACCGAACCGTTGCGATCGCCGAGGGGCTTGGCGACCTGGCGGGCCGGCGCGTGGTGCTTGCCCGCGCCAACGCGGCCACGCCCGACCTGCGGGACGCTCTCCGTCAGCGAGGTGCGCTGGTCGAGGAGGTGGTCGCCTACCGGACGGTGGAGGGGCCGGCCACGTCGCGTGACCGAATCCGCGCTGTGCTTTCGCAGCCGCTCGACGGAGTCACCTTCACCAGCGGCTCGACGGTCCGTGGGCTGCGCGCCCTTCTCTCGCCGCCGGAAGCTCTCCGGGCAACCGCCCTGCCGGCCTACTGCATCGGTCCGGTCACCGCAAGGATCGCGCGCCGGGCCGGGTTCGCGGTACCGGTGGTTTCGGCCACACACACGGTCGCCGCCCTGGCAGATGCCATCCATTCCCACCTGACCAAGGAGATCGCGTGAGCCTCGTTGTCGGCACCGGCAAGGCGGCGCACGTCGCGCTGCGTGGCAGGCGGTTGCGCCGCACTCCCGCCCTGCGTGGTCTCGTGCGCGAGACCCGCCTGCACCCCTCCATGCTGGTGCAGCCGCTCTTCATCCAGGCGGGAGCCACCGGTCGCGAGCCGATCGCGGCGATGCCCGGCCAGGACCGCCTCGGCCTGGCCGCGCTGCAAGGAGAGGCGATGCGCCTGCGTGCCGCTGGAGTCAGATCTGTCCTGCTGTTCGGCCTGCCGTCGGCGAAGGACGCCATCGGCTCCGGCGCATGGGCGGCTGACGGGATCGTCCAGGAGGGAATCCGCGCGCTGAGAGCAGTGGACCCTGAGCTGGTGATCATCGCCGATGTCTGCCTGTGCGAGTACACCAGCCATGGCCATTGCGGGATCCTGGCCGGGAGCGGTGATGACGCGACCGTCGACAACGACACCTCGCTGGAGCTCTTGGCCCGCACCGCAGTTTCGTTGGCTGAGGCAGGGGCCGATATCGTGGCGCCCAGCGCCATGATGGACGGCCAGGTGGCCGCCATCCGCGCAGCGCTCGACGAGGCGGGTCACGGTCAGACCGCGATCCTGGCCTATGCCGCCAAGCACGCCTCCGCCTTCTATGGTCCGTTCCGCGAAGCCGCCGACTCGGCGCCCGCCTTCGGCGACCGGCGCAGCTACCAGATGGATCCCGCCAATGGACGCGAGGCGCGGCGCGAGATCGATGCCGACCTGGCTGAAGGGGCCGACATGGTCATGATCAAGCCGGCGCTGCCGTCGCTCGACCTGGTGGCCGCCGCCCGGGCGCGCACGGATGTGCCGATCGCCGCCTACCAGGTCAGCGGGGAGTATTCCGCCGTCTGCGCCGCGGCCGCCAACGGCTGGCTTGACCGTCGGGCAGTGGCGCTCGAGAGCCTGGTGGCGATCGCCCGTGCAGGCGCAGACATCATCGTCACCTACTTCGCCGTCGAGGCTGCAGGCTGGCTCCGCGAGGAGGCACGCCGATGAGTGACGAGCGGTTCGTCCACGCCTGGCTGCTCCGCCTGGATCCTGCCTGGCGACGTCAGACGGCCGCCGCCCGCGAGGAGGAGATCTCCGCCTTCTGCGTCGCCGCTGACCGCTCCGCGGCGCGCCTGGTGCAGCACGCCTACTCGACCATCGGCCTGCGGGCAGAGGGCGATCTGCTGCTGTGGCGGATGGCCGAGCGGATCGAGGAGATCGAGGAGACCGCCGCCGACCTGCTGGCCAGCGGGATCGGCCGCTGGCTGAGCCCGGCCATCTCGATGATCGGGCTGGTCCGTCCGAGCCAGTACGTAAAGCGACCGAGCACCCAGGAGCAGAGCCTCTTCACGGGTGAGCGCTCGCGCTACCTGGTGGTCTACCCGTTCGTGAAGAGCACGGAGTGGTACTTGACCCCGGCAGAAGAGCGGCAGGAGGTCATGAAAGGGCACATGCGGGTCGGGCATCGCTATCCGCAGATCCGCCAGCTGCTGGCCTACTCCTTCGGTCTCGATGACCAGGAGTTCATCGTCGCCTATGAGACCGATGACCTAGTTGCCTTCCAGGACCTGGTTCGCGAGCTGCGCGAAACCGAGAGCCGCCGCTCCACGGTGCGCGACACGCCGATCATCACCGGCATCCATCGGCCGCTGGGCGAGGTCCTCCGCCTCTTGTCGGGACCTGCCGCATGAGCGCCGTGGTGACCACCTCGCGATCGGCCGAGCTGATGGCTCGCGCAGAGCAGCTGCTGCCCGGTGGCGTCGACTCCCCGGTGCGCGCTTTCCGAGCGGTCGGCGGCATCCCGCGGGTGATCGAGCGTGCCTCCGGCGCGCGCCTGTGGGACGTGGACGGCAACGAGCTGATCGACTACATCGGCTCCTGGGGACCGATGATCCTGGGACACGC
>JANMPX010000229.1:0-7069 GCA_031370085.1 Chloroflexota bacterium
CCCGGAGCTCTTCGAGCGACGCGCAAACTGGGGCAGCGGATCGCGCAGCTTCACGTCGCTGTCACTCGAGCCGCTTCCCGTCGCGGCCATGCGGAGCCTCCTGAGCGGCCTGGTCAGCGGCCTGCCGGAGGTTGCCGTGGAGCGGATCCTGGCCCGCGCCGAGGGGATCCCGCTGTATGCGGTGGAGACCGTCCGCATGCTGCTTGCGGACGGTCACCTCGAGACCGACGGTGTGGCGCTCAAGCCCGTCGGCGACCTGTCGGAGCTGGCGGTGCCGGAGACCCTCCAGGCACTCGTCGGCGCTCGCCTCGATGCGCTGCCGGCGGAGCAACGCACCCTGGCGCAGGGTGCATCGGTCCTCGGGAAGACCTTCGCACTGGAGGCGCTGGCGGCAGTCATGGGCGAGGAGAGCGCAGTCATCCAGCCGCTGTTGCGCGAGCTCGTTCGTCGGGAGCTGCTGGTGATGGCCACCGATCCGCGCTCGCCCGAGCGCGGCCAATTCGGCTTCGTGCAGGCAATCATCCGCGAAGTGGCCTACGCGACCCTCGCCCGCCGCGACCGCCGTCGGCTGCACCTGGCTGCAGCACGTTACTTCGAGACGCTCGACGACGAGGAGATCGCCGGGGTGCTGGCGACCCACTACCTCGACGCCTACCGCGCGCAGCCCGAGGGGGCAGAAGGGGAGGCAATCGGTGCCCAGGCCCGGATCGCCCTGCGGGCGGCTGCGGATCGGGCGGCACGGCTTGGCTCGTACGCACAGGCGCGCTCACTGCTGGAGGCGGCCCTGGAGGTGGCACATACCGATGCCGAGCGCGCGGACCTGCACCGTGCCGCGGGCCAGGCGGCCGTCGAGGCCTCCGACCCGGAGGGGGCAGAGCTGCACATCAGCCGAGCGGCGGACCTGTTCCGCTCGATCGATGATCGCGAGGGCACGTTGGACGCCATCTATTGGCTCGCCTTCTCGCGCACGATGCTCGGGCACGTTGGCAGCGGGCTCGAGCTGCTGGAACCGGCCGTCACCGAGTACGCCGACCTGGAAGAGACCCGCGCCTACGCCCAGGTGCTCGACATGGTCGCGCACATTCACATGCGACTTGGGAACATCGACCAGGCGCTGGAGTGGTGCGAGCGGGCCTTGCCGCACACCGAGCGGCTTGGACTGGCGCGCAACACGGTGAACGTGCTCATCACGCGTGGCACGGCGCTCAGCGGTCGGCGGCCTCGGGAGGCGCTGGCGACGCTGATCGGTGCACGCGAGCTGGCGGCGCGCGAGGGGCTCGCCGACCTCGAGTCTCGGGCGCTCATCAACCTCGCCTACGCAGACCGACCGAATGACTCGCGTCGGGTCATGGAGGCAACTCGAGCCGGCCTGGAGCTGGTCTACCGCGACGGGACACGCTCCAACCTCAGGTACCTGATCGGCTCGGCAGTCAACACCGCCCTGCTGACTGGCGAGTGGGATTCGGCGATTGCCGACGCGCGGCAAGCATTGGCGATCGGCCTCGGACGGCACCAGGCGGCCATCACGGAGGCGTTCCTGCTCCGAGTGCTTGCCTGGCGCGACGAGGCCGGCGCAGAGGATGTGCTGCGGGTCGGCGAGGTGCTACAGGAGCTCGACGACCCGCAGATCACGTGGCTCTGGGACCAGCTCCAGGCCGCGATCGCCATGGCGGAGGCAGGGCTCGGCGACGCGTACACGCACGAGCTGGCCGGGCATTCCGCGGGGCAGGGCAGCCCGACAGATGAGGTCAACCTGTCGTTTCGCGACACGACGTTGCGCTATGCGCTCTGGCAGCGCGACCCGGCCCTCGCACGAGCCGAGTTCGAGCTGCTTTCGATCGGGCGCTCGCCGCTCGTGACGGCCCTCGCCCGAGAAGCCGAGGCGGCCATTGCTGCTATGGAAGGCCGCCCTGGGGAGGCCGTGGCCGCCTTTCGCGACGCGGCGCGCCGCCAGGCAGATCTCGGGAATCACCTCGCTCGGGCACTCTGTCAGTTGACGATGCTGACGCTGCTTGGCCCGGGCGTACCCGAGGCGATGGACGCAGCCGAGGAGGCCCGCGCTCTCTTCACCGAGCTGGGGGCGAAGCCATTCCTGCGCCTGCTGGACCAGGCACTCGAGCAGGGACCGGCCTCTGCTGCGCACAGGATGGCCGAAATTGGCTCGCCGGAGAGACCCTAGACCCAGAGCCAGGGCATCTGTCAGTCGCGAGCGGTCGGTGGTCTCAGGTCGGCGAAGCCGGCGGCCCGCTCGTAGGCATCGGCCACTCGCAGCACCATCGGCTCATCGAAGGCCCGGCCGATCACCTGGAGCCCCACCGGCAGCCCGTTTGAAAGCCCGCACGGGACCGATATGCCCGGCAGCCCGGCGATGTTGACCGGCAGCGTGCAGGCGTCGTTGAGGTACATCAGCAGCGGGTCGTCGGTCTTGGCGCCGATCTTGAAGGCGACGCTCGGAGAGGTGGGTGCGAGCAGGGCGTCGACGCCCGACAGGACGGCGTCGAACTCCGCCTTGATCAAGGTCCGCACCTGCTGTGCCTTGACGTAGTAGGCGTCGTAGTAGCCGGCCGACAGGGCGTAGGTGCCGAGCATGATCCGCCGCTTGACCTCCGCCCCGAAGCCGTCGCCCCGGGTGCGCAGGTAGTTGCCCAGCAGGTCGTCGTCGCCCGCCGAGACGCCGTAGCGCACCCCGTCGTAGCGGGCCAGGTTGGCGCTCGCCTCGGCCGGGGCGATGATGTAGTAGGTCGCCAGCCCCTGCTCGGTCGAGGGCAGGCTCACCTCCTCGATCTTGGCGCCCATCCCCTCCAGCAGGCCGATGGCGGCGCGCACCGATGCCTCCACTCCCGGCTCCATGCCAGCCACGAAGTACTCACGCGGGACTCCCAGGCGAAGCCCGCGCACCTCGCCGCTGAGCGCCGCGCTGTAGTCGGGCACCGGCAGGTCGACGCTGGTCGAGTCGCGCGGGTCGTGCCCGGCCATGGCGCCCAGCACAAGGGCCATGTCGTGCACGCTGCGCGTGAACGGCCCGCCCTGGTCGAGGCTGGAGGCAAAGGCCACCATCCCGTAGCGGCTGACGCGGCCGTAGGTCGGCTTCATGCCCACCACCCCGGAGAGCGAGGCGGGTTGCCGGATGCTGCCGCCGGTATCGGTCCCGGTGGAGAAGAAGGCCTGTCCAGCGGCCACCGCCGCGGCCGATCCGCCGCTGCTGCCGCCGGGCACGGTGGTCGGGTCCCACGGGTTGCGGACCGGGCCGTAGGCGCTGTTCTCGTTGCTCGATCCCATGGCGAACTCGTCGCAGTTGGTCTTGCCGAGCAGCACCGCGCCGGCTGCGGCGAAGCGCTCCTCGGCCGACGAGGCGTACGGCGAGCGGTAGCCGGCCAGGATCTTCGATCCGGCCGTTGTCGGCAGGCCACCGTCCGGCTGCCCCGCCTCGTCCAGCGCCCGGGTGACGAAGATGTCCTTCAGGGCGTACGGGATGCCGAGCAGTGGGCGCTCGTCGCCGTCGGCGAGGGCGGCGTCCGCCGCGTCAGCTGCCTTCAGCGCTCGCTCCACGCCGACCGCCAGGAAGGTGTTGAGCGCTTCCCCGTCCCTCGCGATGCGGGCCAAAGCGGCCTCGCTCAGCTCGCGCGAGCTGACCTCTCGACGGCGCAGCAGCTCCCCCACCTCGGTGATCGTCCGGTCAGCGAGGGGCAGCGGGTCGGGCATCGGGCTAACGACCCTCTTCCAGGATGACCGGCACGCGCAGCAGCGCTTCCTCGCGCAGCGGGGCGTTGGCAAGAGCCGCCTCGCGGCTGATCCCCGGGCGGGCGACGTCGTCGCGCATCACGTTCTCGAGAGCGATCACCTGGGCGGTGGGCCCAACCGAGCTGGTATCGACCGATTGCAGCTGGCCGATCGCCTCCAGGATGCGGTTGAGCTGGCCGGCCATGAGATCGATCTCGACGTCGGTCAGGCCCAGGCGTGCCAGCCGGGCGACGTGCTCGACCTCGGCGCGACTGATCATGCGCCGATGCTAGCAGGACCCCGGCGATAAGCCGGGCGTCATGGACCAGTAAGCGCCCGCGGCCCACGCTGGGGGAGTGTCCACGCGAAGGCCGCCACGCGATGCCAACGTCACCCTCCGCGTCGACGCCGACACGCTCCTGTGGGCACGAACGCGAGCCATGTTCAGCGGGACGAGCGTGAATGCCCTGATTCGCGGGTTCCTGGGCGAATATGCCGCCGTCCCTGCCCCATGGCGCGAAGGTCTGCCGCCGCCCTGGTCCCCCGAGGGCAAGATCCGCCAGGTGATGGACCCGGTAGGGGCGGGACTGCGCGCGGCTGGGGGCGGCGCGGACGACGGCGAGGGCGATGCGGTGGCCGTGGAGGCGTTCCAGGAGGGACCCCTCGCGCGTCAAGGCTGATTGTGCAGCTGTGCAGCTGTGCAGCTGTGCAGCACAAACAATCGTGACATCAGCAGCGGTCGTGCCCTGCAGGCCACAATGCACGCCATGTCCGACGAACCGCGCGCCATCGCTGTCCCGATTCCTGGCGGACGGATCGAGGCATTGGCGCTGCCCGGCGGACCGGGGATCCCCCTGGTCGTGCTCGGCGGCGTGGAGACCGGCCTGCGGCCGCTGGCCGGGACGGAGCACGCGCACCTGCGGCGCTGGGAGCGACGCACGCCGCGGCGGCCCGTGCTGGTGATCGGCCGGCCGCTGCCCGACGATCCCAGCCAGGCGGAACGCCTGATGCACCCTCGCCGAATGGCCGATGCGGTGGCCCGCGCTCTCCGCGCGCTGCGCGCACTCGAGCCCCCGGTCGCGATCGAGGCAGAATCGGGGGGCGGGCGCATCTCGCTGTGGCTAACGGTCGACCATCCCGACCTGGTGAGCCGCCTGGTGCTCGCATCGGTCGCCTCCGAGACGCAGCCGGACTCGCCAATGGTGGGTCGCATGGCCCAGTGGCTCGACCTGGCCGAGCGAGGCGAGTGGGCCGACTTCTTCGCCCACCTGGCGCTCCAGCTCAAGCCGGCGAGCGCCGTTCACGCTGAAGCGTTCCCCGTCCAGCCGCACTTTCAGCCACACCCTTCCACCCCAGAGCGGTTCATCGGTGAGCTGCGAGCGACCCTCGACCCGACCTCGTTCGTCACCGATCGGCTCGGAGAGATCTCGGCCCCGACTCTCATCCTGGCCGGCGGGCAGGACCAGGTGGTACCGCTCACCTCGACCCGGATGGTGGCCGAGCGCATCCCCAACGCTCGCCTGGAGCTCGATCCGGCCTGCGGCCACGCCGTGCGCGCCGACTTTGCCGGTTATCACGAGCTGGTGGAGGCGTTCCTCGCTAAGGGCGACGAGGCGCTCAGCCGCTGACCCAGACCGGCTCTCGTTTGAAGTCATCGCCACCGAGGACCTCGGTCAGGCCGCTGCCATCGGCCCGGATCACGTAGAAGCCGTTCACCGGGTGCGCGAAGGGATTGGCGATCGGGTCGAGTCCAAACAGGATCATCGAGCCATCAGGGGACCAGGTCGGGGTAATCGCCCACCCACCATAGCCATCCTTGAACACCTGGGCCAGCTGCGACCCGTCCGGTGCGATCGTCCACAGCACGCCATCAACGTCAGCGAACAGGATCTTGCTGCCATCCGGAGACCATCGGTAGTTGAAGCAGCACTGAACCTGGACGCCCAGGGGGGTGAGCTGTCGTAGGCCGCTTCCATCGAGGTTCACGGTCCAGAGCGCTCCCGCCGGAGGTGGGCTGCCATCCGGACCCAGGAACAGCACCAGCTGCCTGCCGTCGGGCGAGAAGTCGCCCGCGATGAAATGCTCCTGCGTCACGCGCCGGAGGTCTGCGCCGGTCGTTGAAGAGACGTAGATCCCCGACGTTTCCGGATGTGCGTCATCGAAGGCCTCGCGAACGAGTAGCGCGCCATCGGGCGAGATCGGACCGGACCCGACGTTCAAGGTCCCGGGAGGGAGCGGAAGCACGACCCGCTGCGACCCGTCGAGCCGCGAGACGACGCCTGTCACGCGCCCACCGGGTGGGAAGATCGAGAACGTGATCCGGGAGCCATCGGGCAGGGCCCACGGGCCGCCCCCGCCGCCGTACTCGGTGAGCCGCATCTCATCGGTTCCATCGATGTTGGCAACGAAGACGGTCTCGTCGCCGTAGAACTTCCCGGCTCGCGTAAACACGATGTGGCCGGTTAGGCCAGTCATCGCCGGCGTTGGCGCGACGCTCGCTGTCGGGGAACCGCTTGCGGATGGTTGCGCGACCGAGGTGCCGGGGCTCGTCGGCGCAGCCGCATTGCAGCCAGAGAGGATGGCCAGCGCAACCAACAGGCGTGCCGCGTTAACCCGCGCGCATGTACCGCTGTGGACCGATGCCTTCACGTCACCAACCTCCGAAATGCTTCTTCATCCAGGACCCGCACGCCCAGCTTCTCCGCGGCGGCGAGCTTAGTGCCTGCCTTCTCGCCGGCGACCAGGTAATCGGTCTTCGCGCTGACCGATCCGGCAGGATGCCCGCCCGCGGCGCGAATCGCATCCTCTGCCTCCTGGCGACTGAAGCCAGTCAGGGTCCCGGTGACCACCAGAGTCTTCCCCGTCAGCGGCCCTTGCCTGGGTTCGACCTCCCCGGGCGGCGGCGGCTCGGCCGCTACGCCCACCTCAACGAGGTTGTGCAATGTGTCACGCGTGTGCTCACCTTGGAAGTAGGTCGCGATCTCCCCGGCCACCACCTCGCCGATGCCGTAGACCTCGTTGAGATCCTCGGCAGTCGCGTTCCGCAGCCGGTCGGCAACGCGGCGCGTCCAGGCGGCCTCGTCCTCGTCCCCGCTGCGCGGCACCTGTCGCGCAAGCCACGCGGCCAGGTCGATCGCCGTCTGCCCACCCACCTGCGGGATCCCCAGCGCATTGAGAATCCGGGCCAGCGGCCGCCGCCGGGCGACCTCGATGGCGGCGAACAGGTTCTCGGCGCTCTTGCGGGCGAATCGGTCAAGGCCTTCCTGCGTCTGAATGCTGAGCCGATTCAGTTCGGCCGTCTCTTTCAGCAGGCCGCTCTCGTCGAGCTGGACGACCAGCGCTTTGCCGG
>JANMPX010000263.1:0-3745 GCA_031370085.1 Chloroflexota bacterium
CTGCACCTCCTCGGCGGCCTCGACCGGCCGACCAGCGGGGAGGTGATGATCGACGGCGTCAACATCAGTCAGCTCGACGACGAGCAGGCGACCCTGACCCGGCGGGCGAAGACCGGCTTCGTCTTCCAGTTCTTCAACCTCATCCCGACCCTGAATGTGACCGAGAACGTGGCGCTGCCATTCCTGATTGCCGGCGATTCGGTCAACCAGCACCGCGTGCGCGTGGACGAGCTGCTGCAGCTGGTGGGTCTCTCCGACAAGGCAGCCCACCGGCCTGACCAGCTCTCGGCTGGCGAGCAGCAGCGGGTCGCCCTGGCGCGCGCCCTCGCCACCGAGCCAGCCATCCTGCTGGCCGATGAGCCGACCGGCAACCTCGACTACACCACCGGGACCGAGATCCTGGACCTGCTGTGGGACTCGTGCGAGCGTCTCGGCCAGACGATCGTGCTCGTCACCCACGACGCGCGCGCGGCTGCGTACGCGGACCGCGTGCTGATCGTGCGCGATGGCGTCATCCGCGACGAGATTGCGCTGGGGCGCAGAGCTGACCACGAGGCTCGGCCGCTGATCGTCCGCCTGGCCGCCCTGGGGCTGTAGCCCGATGCGCCTGGCGGCCCTCGCCTGGCGTGGTCTGGCCGCGCGGCGCCTCCGCACCACGCTGACCATCCTTGGTGTGGCGCTCGGCGTCGCCCTTGTGGCCGGCACGCTGATCGCCAACCAGGCTGCCAGCGAGACCGTTCGCCGCGCGGCGACCGAGCTCTTCGGCAAGGCGGAGCTGCGGGTGCGAGCCTTCAACCCCGCGGGCTTCACGCCGCGCGCCATCACGGCCCTGCGTCGCATTCCCGGCGTGACCGCCGCCGCCCCGGTGGGGGAGCGACGCCTGACCGTCTCAACGTTGCCGGGGCCAGATGAGCATGTCTTCAACCTGCTGGTGCTGGGCGTCGATCCCGGAGAGGAGGCGGCCGTTCGCACCTACGCGCTCGAGGCGGGCAGCATGCTGTCCGCCGACAGCCCCGGTGACGCGCTGGTCAACGCCGCGTGGGCGCGACAATTCGGGCTGAAGGTCGGCGATGGGCTTATCCTCACCGGTCATCGACCGGAGGTGGGGCCGCTGCGCATCGTCGGCCTGTTCGGCGACGTGGGATTCGGGTCGCTGGCGCAGGGCAACGTGCTGGTCATGAATCGCGATGCCCTGAACGCCGCATTCCAGGTTCCGTCGCCGGTCACCGCGGTCGACCTGGTAGTGGTGCCGGGCCACGCGGCAGAGGTCCAGAACGCGCTCGATAAGCAGATCACCGAGCCGTTCATCGTCGAGCAGGTGGCCGACGCTGAGGTGCAGCTCAGCCGTGCCCAGGCTGGCTTCGCGGGGATCGCCTTCCTGTTCGCCCTGGTAGCGCTGGCGGTGGGGGCCTTCCTGGTGGCCAATGCCCAGGCGATGACCATCGGCGAGCGGACCCGCGAGATTGGCCTGTTGCGAGCCGCCGGGGCGACGCGTGGCCAGGTCCTCAACCTCTTCCTGCGGCAGGGCGCGATCATCGGCGTCGTCGGTTCCACGCTTGGCGTGGCGGCGGGCATCGGGATCGCGGCGCTGATGATCGGCTTCCTGCGCTCGACGCGGGCCGTGCTGGTGGACGGCCTTCCGTTGAACGTGCTGTCGCTTGGCCTGGCCTTCGGCATCGGCCTGGCGGTCACCCTGGCGGCCGCGGCCCTGCCGGCGTTCGCCGCCGCGCGCGTGGCGCCGCTCGATGCCCTGCGCCCTTCCCGCCAGCCGGGGCGCTCGCTATGGCAGCGGCTGCGCTGGCTGCTGCTGATCGAGCTGGGGGTGCTGGTCATCGGCGTCGGCCTGTACCCGCTTGCTCGCGGGGATGGCGCCCTGCGATCGGTGCCTTTGGCGATCGGGCTGCTGCTGGCCGGTTGGCTCTCCACCGCGGTCCTGCTGCAGCCGCTGGCCCGGCTGATCGGGCGACCGTTCGAGTGGTTCTTCGGCGCGGAGGGGATGCTGGGCCGCGCCAACCTGGGCCGCGACCGCGCCCGAACTGGACTGACGGTGGGGGCACTCATCATGGCCCTGGCGGCGATCGTGGCGCTTGGCTCGGTGGCCGACAGCGCCCGCGCCACCGCCGAGCGCTGGGTCGGCTCGATCATCCCCGGCGGGTACGCCATCCGGCTCGGGCTGGCGGTCGATATCGAAGCCACAAAGGCCGATCTCGAGGCCACCACCGGCGCCAGGGCGGCGACCCCGATCGTGGAGTTTCCGGTGGTCGCGCACACCGCAACGGCCCAAACCGAGGTCTCACTGGCCGGGATCGACCCGGTCGTCTACGCGGACGCAGGCTCGCTCATCTTCGCCGAGGGGACGCGAACCCTCGCCTTTCAGCAGCTGCGGGCCGGCGGGGCGGTGCTGGTGCCCCAGACCGCTGCCGAACGGGATGCGTTGCACATCGGCTCGACCATCAACCTCGGGGCGCCGGGGGCCAAGGCCAAGCCGTTCGTGGTCGCCGGCGTCATCGCCTACACCCTCCCGGCGCGTTCGCCTGACGGTGCCTTCCTGATAAGCCTGGCCGATGCCGCCGATCAATTCGGCGTCACCAGCGCCTCGCTGTGGGCCTTCGTGCCCCAGGAGGGGATCACCGCCGCGGCGTTCCGCGCCGCGGTCGGCGAGAAGGCGCGGAGCTACGCCGCAGAGCCGCTCACCGCCGCCGAGCTGGCCGACAACCTGGGACGCTCGCTCGATCGGCTGCTGGGCCTCTTCGACGTGCTCGCGCTGCTTGCGGTGGTGATTGCCGGCCTGGGCGTGGTCAACACCCTGGCGGTGGGCGTCTCCGAGCGGAGCCGAGAGATCGCCATCCTGCGCTCACACGGCATGACCACCGGCCAGGTTCAGGCGATGGTGGTATCGGAGGCGGGGATCATGGGCGCCGTCGGCGGCATCGCCGCCATCGGCACCGGACTGCTGGTGGCCTGGGCGATCGTCGGCGGCACGTCGCCGCGCGACTTCGGCACGGGGCTGGCCATCCCGTGGACACTCCTGATCAGCGTCGTGCTGCTTGGCACCGCGATCGCTGCCCTCGCCTCGCTCTATCCCGCCCGCCTGGCGGCTCGCACCTCGATCGTGCGGAGCATCCAGCACTTCGAATAGCACGAGGAGGATCCGATGACGACGCGCATCTGGGAGGCGAAGGCCGGTCGTGCGTTCGTCGGCCGCCTCGAGACCGGGGACGACCTGGTGCAATCCATCGAGGGGATCTGCGTCGAGCACGAGATCCGGGCCGCGTGGGTGAGTGTGATCGGTGCCGTGCGGCATGCCTCGTTCGCCTATTACGAGCAGAAGGACCATCGCTACCTCGAGCTGGAGAGCGACGAGCACCACGAGATCACCGGCTTCACCGGCAACATCTCGATGCGCGACGGGCGCCCATTCCTGCACGCCCATGCCACCTTCTGCGCGGTGACGGGGGCGGCGGTCGGGGGCCATCTACTGCCAGGCTGCGAGGTCTTCGCCGCCGAGGTCACCATCCGCGAGATGACCGGCGTGGAGCTGGTTCGGACGCCCGATGAGGAGAGCGGCCTGTCACTCTGGTGAGGCTGGGTGGCCTCGCGCACCCGTAGCTCAGCGGGCAGAGCGGGTGGCTTCGGACCAGAAACCCCGATGCGCTGTGGCATGAGCGTGGCGTGCCGACCAAATGTGCCCTAGTTTTCCGCTGTCGGGAAGCTCCGTCGCTTCGTCAGCAACGGCCGCCGTGAC